>JBBUBW010000001.1:0-12712 GCA_038058095.1 Patescibacteria group bacterium
ATCGTCAAAGTCTCCGGCAAGACGCCGTTGTGACAGTTCGATGCAAACACTCCACCGGCCGAGCTGTACCAAACCAAAGCCGCCACGGGCTTATTGGTTTCTATATAAGTTTTGATAGCCTGTGCTTCCGGTTCGGAAAAAACCGCGCTTCCTCCGCTTACTGTTTTGGTCTGCCAAACCGCTTTGGTCTGCCAGTCGCAATCAAAGTTGCGGTTAAGGTCCACCTGATTGTCGTTAAACCTGCCAGACACCTGAACTGTCTGTGAAGTGTTCACGTCCGCCGCCGAGAACTTGCCGGTCGCGCCAACCACTTTCGCCAAACCGTCGGGATTTAAAACCGGAATCACGGTTACTTTAGTGCTCGTCGGAATCACACCCGGATTCGCTTTCAAGTAATCCATCGCTTCGTAAGCCACGAGCGCCGTGTTCCATTCGTACCCGCCGTGAATTCCACCCACCATCAAGATTTCTTTCGCCCCGGTGCCGTAGTGATACGCGAGAATATCCCGCCCTCCGGCTGATTTCCCGATTGCCTCTTGCCCGTTATTTTGCCCTGTAACCGGAGGCGTGCCCGGCGTCTCTGTGGTGCCGGTCGCGCCATTCTGATTCCCCGTTATATCCACGCTTTTAGGCGAACCTTTAAAAATAAAATACGCCCCAACTCCTAAAACCACCACTATAACCAGCCCAATAATAATTTTTCGCATCCCGTTAGAAATAGACAACTGAAATATGTTGCCTAGTAAAACTTTCAATAAGCTCGACAAGCCTATTGGGTATATTATTTTTAATATTAAATTGTTGTCTCAAATTTCTAATGGGATTCATGTTTCTATTATATCACTTTAGTGACTATTGGTAATAACAAAAAAATTTCACAACAAACTATGGCTTAGCACAACCTCTCTTTCACTAATTTAATTAAGTCAGCTTCGTTGTGATAAATACCATGTCGAGAGAAAACTAAAATAAAGCAAGAATCTTCGGACTGCATTTCAAAAACAACCCTATACCCTTTTGATTTTCCAAAATTTTCTTTTAGCGGCACAACCCTCCCTTTAAAAATTTTTCTTTCGCTAAACCCAGGAAAAGATTCAACTGATGGAGTTTCTTGTAGTCCCTTCAAATTAAAATACCTCTCCCACGCTTCGAGTGACTCAAGCGGCGCTGAGAAGCGCCGTAATTTTTTTAAGTCCTTTTCTATATCCCCGTGCCAAGAAATCCACATCTAGGCCAAAAAATCAGAATTAAATACGCGACATCTCTCCGTATTTATTGCGATAATAAGCAAGGTTATAATCAATAACTTCGTTTGGCTTTGTCGAAATCCAAGGCGCTTCTCCGTGACTAGCAGCTTTCATTTCTGCGCCAGTAAATTTTTCCCATTTACCTGCGATTTCTTCGAGCATTAACAACTCTTCTTTATCAAATACATTCACGTCAAAATTTTTTAAGGCCTCTATATGCTGCTGGTCGTTATATCCTACCCCAACTTTTCGGCGCGTAATCTTTATCTGATTACCATTCATTTCTTTAAGAAACTTCTCCGCCATATGTGGCACTGGCCCTCTCTCGAAACGAAGATACTCGTCTCCCGTTACAGATTTTCCATACTTTTCAAAAAAATCAAAGTCAAGATAATACAGAAGTTTCATCATCTTTAATTTCCCAAGAGTGCCATTTTGGATCTTCATTGCGAAGAAGATAATAGCGTTTTTGTACTTTTTTTCGTTAATTCTGGCCATTTCTATATATTTATTACGTAATAATTATATCACCGTTACCCGTGGACAACAAACTAACTAAGGGGAAAATGAACATTCTCAGGAATTATATCCATTTTTATTTTTAAGAATTTACAATCCTAAATCTCCTTGATTTTGATACTATCTGTGTTAGTAACCTAGCCATTTTTCGTCTTTCGCCTTTTACATCCATAGACCAACCATGACCTCTTACCGCAATTTCGAGCTCAATTAGTTTTCTAAATTTTTCCATGGGAATGGGAACTGAAGGATTTACCACTGTACTTTTTCGAAAAGTTTTTAGTTCCTGTTTTGATTTATAATATTCAAAACCTATCATAAGTTGATCATTGATCACATACAAAATAAAATCAAGTATTTTATATATCAAAATCTTCTAGGTTATACTCTTCAATAATCTTATTTTCACTCCAAACCATTGCAACCTTCCCGTCCCATTCTAGAAAATCGAAAGGTTCAGTAGTTGTTTTAAAATAGGAATAAATCCTATCATATTGAGATTGAATAATTTGATAGTCCATAAATTTAGATGAGACGATAATATCCACGCGACACGAAATCAAGATAACTCTTGTCGCGTAAAATTTGCAATTGCTGACGGATTTTATCTTTGATGTGCTTGTTTTCGGGGTGAAGCTTACCTAACTCTTTTTCAGATGCGTAAATATCATTGAGCGTAAATTCTTGCTTACCAAGTTTTTCTATACTCCGCATTGTGTCGAGTAACCACCCTTTCGCGGATACTTCTTTTTCGTCGCGCAAAAATAATGTCTTTTTCCATTCCGCAAGCACTTTTTCTTTTGGCTCAACTTGCCTGTTCTTTACAAAAAATATCTTACCAGTTTGCGGAATACTATTGAGTAAAATATTGCAACCGACCCAACCAGCACGACGAGCAGTTGGCGCAAGCGGCTTGCGCTTCTCGATTATCCCCGGCACAAAAAAGTGTTTCGGTATGACAAAAAAGTTAGTAACTGAAAAATTTGATAAGTCGTAATGAAGTAGAAAAAAATTTGGGTTATTGCTACTCCTTAATCGCTCAAGCATTGTGCGATACGCGCCATCAGGCATTTTTATGCCAATCGCACTTTGTTTACTTTTTAATTCGTATTCTTCACGACAAGTCGAGCAATAAAAATCAGCAACTGGCTGGTTATTTGGACACTTATCTATGCTTGATTGTCCGCAATTCGGACAAAAAATCGAGTTATCAACCCATTGCTCTGTTAAGACGCGCACTTTTTGTGATGCGCTTTTGTAATTAGTTACAAGTTGCTGGTCAAAAGTTAACTCCATATGTTTCAACGTAATTTTACATCCTCATCGAACCAAAAACCAGCCTCTCGACTGGTTTTTGGTTAAAACACGCATTAGCCCAACAATTTTTTAATACCTATTCAAATACCTAATCATAATTTGCCCTTCGACGGATTCCCTCCTTCTCCGCCAACTGGCTCCGCCGACTGGCGGATTCGGACGGGCAGGCGGCAGGGGCTTCGACTGAGCTCACCCGAATGTCCTCACCGCAGGCATACTCCCGATAAATCATTTGTAGCTTTAAACTGCAGTAGCCAAAGCGGTATGAGTTAAATATATCCCCTCTCTACCCCCATATCAACTCCCCCCACTATCCAACCACCCTCACCCCAAAAAACATTCTCACATTCTTGCCTTGCCCGTCCGTAGCCTCGTGCGAAGGAGGGAGAATGTTAGAATGTCGTGAATACCAAACCCATTTACCATCTCCCCCGTCTATCCCCAAGCGTACCCTTGACATATACGAATACGCCGGTATTATTATAGTATCACTATGAAAAAGACCCTTGCGGGGTTCCGTCCCCGCCGGGGGCTTTTTTATTTTAGGGACTATGCCGTAATTTGTTCTTCTGCGTATCAAGATAAACAATAGGAATATTTTGCTTCCTTAATAAAAAAGAGCACCTATTGCTTGGAGAAACTAGCGATTGGAGAACTTTTTTACCTTTTAGAAAATTTACCAAGCTGGCGTAATCGCCGTCACTTGAAACTATAACTGCCTGATCGAAATTTTTTTCATAGTAATCAACGACAACCTTGAGAACTAAATCGGCATCACAATTTCCTTTTACTTTGCCGGCGCCGTCATAAGTTACCTCCTTATAAACCAAAACGTATCCCATCTCCTGCAGTTTGGTATACAAATCCTTATTGTCCGGGACTAGACCGATAAAAATATAAGCCGTTTTAATACTATATTTATCTTCGAGCCAATTTCTAAAGCGTTTATAATCCAAGTCCCACCCCAACTCTTTGGTTCCTTTATGCAAATTCGCTCCGTCAATATAAGCAAAATTATTTTCCGTTTTTTCTAATTTCGGCATGAATAAAATTCTACCCCCACTACCACACTCGGTGACCCTTTTTGATTTTTACCTATTCAAATACCTAATCATAATTTGCCCTTCGACGGATTCCCTCCTTCTCCGCCAACTGGCTCCGCCGACTGGCGGATTCGGACGGGCAGGCGGCAGGGGCTTCGACTGAGCTCACCCGAATGTCCTCACCGCAGGCATACTCCCGATAAATCATTTGTAGCTTTAAACTGCAGTAGCCAAAGCGGTATGAGTTAAATATATCCCTTCCCCAAAATTACTGCAATTCTTATTCAGGACAGCCAGTCGCAAAAAACATTCTCACATTCTTGCCTTGCCCGTCCGTAGCCTCGTGCGGAGGAGGGAGAATGTTAGAATGTCGTGGATACCAAACTCATTTACCAACCACCCCCAATCTCAACTACCTCAAAATCTGAGTTACCAACGCAATAAGCTGCTCTTTCTTTTTCGGATTACTTTCGGCAATAAGAAGCGTTAGCGCAGTCAAACTAGCCGGATTTATATTCCGGCTGCCCTTTGTTCGAAATTTTCGCAAAAACCAAACAAACGCAAAAGCGCCGGAACGTTTGTTGCCATCGGTAAACGGATGATTTTTTACCATAAAATACAAAAGGTGCGCGGCTTTCTCTTCTACGCTTGGGTAAACCGGCTTACCGCCAAATGACTGCATCACATTTCCCACTATTCCCTCGATATTCCCCTTTCCTTTTTCTTGAGCAAATATCTCCGTCGTTTCACCTTTCCGCAAAAGGTCATCACGCAGTTTCGAGATAGCCACCGCAAGCTCTTCGCCGGTAAACTTAATCGCTTTTTTAGTAGTACCAATAACTTCAAGCGAATCCTTGTCGTACGCACTCAAAGATAGCCAAGTGCTCGCGAATTCCTTAATGAAATCAAGAACTGCCTTCGGGTCTAATGCAATGTGTTCAGGAAGAAGATTCTGAACATCGGAAACTGCTTTTATAAAGGCGTCGTAATTTTTTGCGACTCGAGATTTATTAATCGTAAAACCATCGACTATGTGCTGTCGCAAAGTCTTAGTGGCCCATTGGCGAAATTTTGTGCCAACAATAGAATTAATGCGATAGCCCACGGCTATAATTACGTCGAGATTATATACCTTTAATTTTCGCTTTATTTCTCTGCCTCCCTCTCTTTGAACTTGTAAGGATTCCTTACAAGTTGACGCCACATAAAGCTCGCCATCTTTAAAAATATTACGCAAATGAAGAGTTATGTTCTGAGGCGTCACGCCAAAAATCTCGCCCATCTGCGCCTGTGTTGCCCAAATAGTTTCCTTGCTAAAATCTCCGCGAAGCTCGATGGCTCCCGATTTCGTTTGATAAATAACAATATTTTTGTCTGTCCTCTTAGTTTTTTTCATAAAACTTAATACCAGTTGTAACTCTTAGCTATATATAAATTGAACCTAACCTAAATTATGCCCCAGTCGTACCACTTCATCAACTTGACTCTCTTCTTTTCACTAAAAAATGCCAATAATTAGTGAATTAGACCGAAATATACCTATTTTTCACTAAAATTCTACCAAAAACCAACTCTGATACTATATTCAGTAACTTTTTAAAATTCGTACTCAAAACTACCTATTCAAATACCTAATCATAATTTGCCCTTCGACGGATTCGGCAGGGGCTTCGACTGAGCTCAGCCGAATGTCCTCCCCGCAGGCATACTCACGATAAATCATTTGTAGTTTAATGTTGTAGTAGTTTAAAGCCGTAGTAACCAAAGCGGCATGAGTTAAATATATCCCCTCTCTAACCCCATATCAACTCCCCACACTATCCAACCACCCACCACCCTCAACCCCGAAAAACATTCTCACATTCTTGAGAATATGAGAATGTTTTTGAAACCCTAAAAGCCCTTAAGAAATTTGATAAAAATTTGCCCGTAGGGCGATAGAGAATGAACCACGCTCCGCCCCTGATATTTTTTATTCAGTAATCCGGCGCGAACTAACCGATGAGTATGTTCGGACAGCGTCTTGATATTCCCCTCCAATTCTCCGGCTATTCTATCCAGGGTTATTTCCGGATTTTTTGAAACCAAAAGCAAAATATCAATCCGGTGGTGATTAGCCACGCCCTTCAAATGTCGCTCAAGTTGTTTTGACGTTTTCATTCCCCCATTATACCACCCCCCACAACATTCTCACATTCTTGAGAATGTGAGAATGTTGTGGAGTAAATTTATTTCCGATATTTTCAACCCGAAAAATGTCGGAGGTTACTTTCCATATCGTAAAAAACAGAATCGCGCTCGCCGGTGTCTTTGATTAGCTTTTTCTTTTCCTCAAGAATTTCTTCAACAATCCCGATAACTTTTTCGTAAGTAGCCCCGATATCCGTTTTTTTAATTTTTTTAGCGTAGTCCTTAAAGACCCTCAACTGCATAAGAATTTCTTCTAAAATTTGAAATTGAATCGGGTGATCCTTAAGCGAACTTGGATTTTCAAGCCAAGTTTCGCTAAGTGCCTTCACTGTTTCGGCATTCACGCCAACCACCACTCTTGGAATCTTCGATAACTCTCCTCTTATACTCATATGATCGGATTGAAAATATTTTACTTTGGTTAATTCACCGCTTTCAATTTCTTCTTTAATCCGGTGAAATTTTCCGCCGGTCTCGGAACTAAACGTGGCATCCATCGCTAAAGCCAAATGGGAAGCGGAGGTTTTACTCTCTTCAAACTCCACCACGCTATCTACACCGTTTTTAATGTCGTCGAATTCCGAAGTCTTGATAGTACTCGCGTTCGGACCGAACCATTCGCTCAGCTCGGCATTTTCAAAAATAATCGCTTCGAGAATCGTGGCTAATTTTTTAGCGGTCGCCTCTTCGGCGCCTTCCTGTTCCTTAAATTTCGCCTTCATCTTTGCAACGTAATCATTATCCTGGCTGATATTCTGCGCGCCATAAAGATCCTCAAATTCGTCGGGATGAATTGCATCTCTAGTTAAAACCTTATCAGCTTTTTTATAAGCCTGCTCAATAGCAAGATTTTCTAAAATTCTTCTTTCGGGATTTTGCATATGCTTAAATATAGCCGTTTTTTCTATTAAATCAAAAGACTTATAATGAATCTATGGAATACATCATTGCGATATTCGTACTTGCCATATTATTTGGGGCCAAAAATTACATAATTAAATTTTTCAAACAGAAAACCACCTAACTTGAAATTTCTTTAAGCTATATGCTTTAATACAGCCAGTACATATTGCCAATTTGTCTTAGAGTGAACTGCTGACTATAACCCAATTTCCTAGGGCTTGAAAACCCGAGAGGAGGAGTTATGCAACTACCATGGTTAGATCCTGACGAGCAAGGCGCAGTGGTTCAGGCACTCGTTGGACACGGGTTGATCAAGTGGTCCAACCAGCGCAATTTACCACTCAAAAGCGGTGGGTTCACTGACGTCTACATCAATCTCCGCGACGCCAGAAACCATCCGCCAATGATCGGCCTGATCAGCGATCTCTACGCCTCAGCCCTTCGGCGTCTGCACGTCGATCGGTTTCTGGAAATACCGGACTCGGTGAGTTGTTTCGCGGGCACAATCTCTCAGATGACAGGTATGCCCTACATCACAGTCCGTGAAGCACCAAAAGTGGGACGCGTTGCAAAGGCCCAAACGATTGGCTCGGCATTGCCCGGCACCCGCGCGGCCATCATCGACGACGTAATCACTGATGGCGCCTCAAAGGTGATTCCATACCAAGTCGCCGTCGGAATGGGTCTCGATGTTAGGTCTCTCGTTGTGCTTGTTGATCGGCAACAGGGTTGGCAAAAACATCTCGCCGATCTCGGCATCGACCTGGAAGTCTGGCCGGGAATGACTCTTCATGATGTACGGCGGCTACTCATAACCTCCGGGCTCATGGAAAGGTGCGATCCGAATCTTGAGGCGAGAAATCCGATTATCGTGGCCCTCGATGGCAAAAGCTGGGAAGAAATTCTCCCAATCATCGACCCCCTGCGAACGACGGGATGCATCTTCAAAGTGAATGATCTGCTAATCGCCGAAGGAAGCGACCGACTATTGCCGAACCTCATGACCTACGGTCGCGTGATGGCCGACGTAAAAGGGCACGACATTCCGAACACGCTCGAGAACATATCGCGCAAACTCCGTAAGTGTCCTCCATGGGCAATCACAGTTCATGCCTCCGGCGGCCAGGAGATGATTGCGAAAACCGTCAAGATTTTCGAAGGAACAGCGACGAAAGTTCTGGCGGTAACAGTACTCACCTCGATCGACCAGACAACCTGCGAGGAAATCTACCGACGTATGCCAATTGACCAAGTGATGGCACTCGCCGAAATCGCCAACAGAGCCGGCGCTCACGGCATTGTCTGTTCTCCCGAAGAAACCCAGGCGCTGAAGGCGAAATACCCCAATGCCACAATTGTCAATCCTGGCATCCGTTCGGAAGGCACGAGTGCTGACGATCAGAAGCGCATTTCCACTCCAGGCGGAGCAATGGCAAGTGGCGCTTCCAACCTCGTGATGGGTCGCCAAATCCTCAACGCCCCAGATCCGGTCGCAGAAGTCATGCGGGTTCTGAACCAAGAACTCAACATTCACTAAGACATCTCAATGGCACCAAGAACACCGTTCGTCGCGCGACAAACGGTGTTTCTATTTATTCTCTTCAGGAAAATAAGCCCTAATTGCCCCAAAGCCCAAGGAATGATAAATTTAATGGTATCTACTTTATGAAAATCAAAAACTTCCAAAAACTCGCCGTTAGTGACCTCCGCAAAAAAGCCCTTAAAATCGCCGAAGCCGGTCTCGAAGCCATCGACACCCAGAAGGTTATTAAAGACAGAATTAAGCTTCAAAAAAAATTTTACCCCGTTAGAGATCGCGAGGGCTCGCAGCGTGTGTCCACCTCTAATGGGGCGCTCATCATCGACCAAAAAACTTTTTCCCTAAAAGACACTAAAAATATCTACGTGGTCGCGATCGGCAAATGCGCCGGCGAAGCCGCTTTAGCTCTCGAAAAAGTTTTGGGTAAAAAAATCAAAGCCGGTATCGCCCTCGACGTCAAAAAAGTGAGCGGTCTTAAAATCATCAAATCCCTCGCCGGCTCCCATCCTTTTCCATCGGACAGAAACACCCAAGCCACCGTCCAAATCATCAATCTCATCAAAAACCTCAACCGAGACGACCTGATTCTTTTCGTCATCTCCGGCGGCGGCTCCACTCTTCTTTGTGGTCCCAAAAAAGGAACTTGCGCCGAAGAAACCTTAATCGTCAAAAAATTAATGGACTCCGGCGCGGCCATTAGCGAAATCAACACCGTCCGTAAACACCTCTCCGTCGCCCGCGGCGGCTATTTGGCTAAATACGCCTACCCCGCCAAATCCATCGCGTTGATTTTCTCCGACGTTATAGGCAACGATCTTCAATTCATCGCCTCCGGCCCAACCGTCAAAGACACGACTACCATTAAAGACGCTCTTAAAATTCTCGACAAATACAACGTCCCAAAAGTTTGTCCTCTCGAAAACTGCGGACTCGTCGAAACTCCGAAAGACAACGACTTTTTCAAACCCGTCACTAATATAGTTTTTGTCTCCGGCGAAGTCGCCTTGACGGCCATGGCTGAAACCGCTAAAAAAATGGGCTATAAAGTAAAAATCTGCACCTCTTGCCTCAAAGGTGAAGCGAGAAGCATCGGCAGTAAAATTGCCATTGAAATCAACCGCGCCAAACCGAAAACTGTTTTACTCTACGGTGGAGAAACGACCGTAAACGTTAAAGGGAAAGGCAAGGGCGGTCGCAATATGGAGCTCGCCCTTTCCGCCCTAAGCCGCTTGCATCAAGATTCGCTGGTTTTATCCCTTGCCTCCGACGGCCGAGACAATACCGAGCTCGCCGGCGCCATTTGTGATAAAATTACACTAGAGAAAATCGCTAAACTTAAGATTAAACCCTTGAATTATCTGGTCGAAAATAATTCTTATTTTTTCTTCAAAAAAACCGGCGATTATATTTTAACCGGAAAAACCGGATCAAATGTTTCTGATTTAGTTATAGCTATTCGAAATTAGTATAATTAGTGTGCATTCGCATATTAGTATCGCGGTCAATATTCAATAAATTAATCAAAAAAAATATTAAATAACATCATGAAAAAACTTGTTCTCCCAATGGAATCCGTAGGCATCAAAGACGTCGCCCAAGTCGGCGGCAAAAACGCCTCGCTTGGCGAAATGCTTCAAAACTTAAAACCTAAAGGGATAAATATCCCGGGCGGATTTATTGTCACCGCCACCGCCTACCAATATTTCTTAAAATCCACCGGCCTTCAAAAATTCATCAAAGACGCCCTAAAAGGCCTCGACACTAAAAATCTTAGAGATATGGCTGAGCGCGCCAAGCTCGTCCGCGAAACGATAAAAGAAAAAAACTTTCCGGCCGATCTAAAACGGGAAATCATAAAATACTACCGCCTAATGGAGAAAAAATACGGCAAAAACGTTGACGTTGCCGTTCGCTCCTCCGCCACCGCCGAAGACCTACCCGGCGCCTCTTTCGCCGGCGAACACGAAACCTATCTCGGCATCCGAGGAGACGAAGAACTTATGAAAGCCGTTCGCGCTTCCATGGCTTCCCTTTTTACCGACCGCGCCATTTCCTACCGCGTCGACAAAGGCTTCGATCATTTCAAAATTTCTCTTTCTGTCGGCGTTCAAAAAATGGTTCGTTCCGACTCCGGCGCCTCGGGCGTTATGTTTACCCTCGACACCGAGTCTGGCTTTAAAGACGTCGTACTCATCAATGCCGTCTGGGGTTTGGGCGAAATGATTGTCCAAGGCAAAGTCACCCCCGATGAATTTTTAGTTTGGAAGAAAAACTCATCGATTATCAGCAAGAAACTCCAGATCAAAGAAGAGAAAATGATTTATTCGAAACACCCCTCGGGTATCAAGGCCACTAAAATCATCAGGACTACTCCTAAAGAAAAACACACTTTCGTTATTTCCGATAAAGAAGTTCAAAAGCTGGCCGAATGGGGCATGCTAATCGAAAAGCACTACACCAATAAATATAAAAAATGGACGCCAATGGATATGGAGTGGGCCAAAGACGGCAAGACTGGAGAACTCTTTATTGTCCAAGCCCGCCCCGAAACTATTCACGCTCTCCGCGACTTTTCAAAAATTAGAGAGTATATGCGCCTCGAAACAAGTAAAGAGCTTGTGCATGGAGCTTCAGTAGGATCTCAAATTGCAACCGGCAAGGTGCGAGTGATTATGGACGTAAAAGGTGTCAACGAGTTTAAAGCCGGAGAAGTGCTCGTCACCGACATGACCGATCCCGATTGGGAGCCGATTATGAAAATCGCCTCGGCTATTGTGACCGACAAAGGCGGCCGCACATCTCACGCCGCCATCGTCTCCCGGGAACTCGGCATCGCTTGTATCGTTGGCGCCGGCGACGCCACCAAAAAACTCAAAAACGGCCAGGAGGTTACCGTCGATACCACCGGCTCCGAAGGCATCGTCTGGAACGGCGCTTTGAAATTTAAAGTGGTTGACCATGACATTAAAAAACTTCCCAAGCCGAAGACGCATATAATGGTAAACATCGCCACGCCCGACACCGCTTTTGAAAAATCTTTCCTTCCAGCCAAAGGCGTCGGCCTCGCGCGTGAAGAATTTATTATTGCCTCAACGATTGGTGTTCACCCGCTCGCGCTCATAAACTACGTCAAAATGAGTAGTAAGATTAAAAACGAAATCGACCGGCGCACCTACGGCTGGAAAAGCAAAACTCAATTCTACGTTGACAACTTGGCGTACGGCATCGCTAAAATCTGTGTCGCTTTCCATCCTTATCCGGTCTTAGTCCGCTTCTCGGATTTCAAAACCAACGAATACAGAACTTTAGTCGGCGGAGATATTTACGAACCCGCTGAAGAAAACCCGATGATCGGCTGGCGCGGCGCCTCTCGCTACTACGATCCGAAGTTTAAAGAAGCATTTAAACTGGAATGTTTGGCTATTAAAAAAGTTCGACAAGAATTCGGCCTCGAAAATGCCATCCCGATGGTCCCCTTCTGTCGGACCAAAGAAGAAGGAGTCAAAACCCAAGAGATAATGGCGCAAAGTGGATTGATTACTAAATACGTTAAATCGAAAAAACAGGCGAATACACCCATCTACGTAATGTGCGAAATCCCATCGAACGTTTTACTAGCCGACGAATTCCTTGAAATCTTCGACGGCATGTCTATTGGGTCCAACGACTTAACCCAGCTTACTCTTGGCCTCGACCGCGACGCCGGCACGCTTACTCATATCGCCAACGAAAACGATCCGGCTGTCAAAAAACTTATCGCCGAAGTCATTCATAAATGCCGCGCCAAAAAGAAATACATCGGCATCTGCGGCCAAGCTCCGTCGGATCATCCTGAATTCGCCAAATTCCTCGTCGAAGAAGGCATTGAAAGTATGTCTCTTAACCCCGACACCGTCGTCTCCGCCACCATCGCCGTTGCCGAGGAAGAGAAAAAAATGCACAAAAAGTAAGTC
>JBBUBW010000002.1:0-1237 GCA_038058095.1 Patescibacteria group bacterium
ATCCTCTCAATAAGACCCTCACCTAAAAGTTTCTGAAGATCGTACCGAACAGTCCTTTCACTTACGCCCGGTAAAAGCTCTTGCAAATCCTTTATCCGGCAATAACCCAAATCCCTAACCTTATCAACAATCAACGAATGCCTTTGTTCGCTTACGTATGCCGGCAAATGTTTTGCCGGATTGCCGGGCATTTCCGAATTATCTCCTTCATGCTCTTCACTCCGACGAATCTCAGACGAAGATATTGAGGCGGCCATAGGTAAAGAAACATTTTTATTTAACATATTCTCTATTGAATCCGACTTAGAGAAAATATTCTCTAAATCTACTTCGGTTGCCTTTGATAAATTATCTAATCCGGCAATTGCCGCATTCAGCCAATTCAATTCCGAAATGATAACCTGGCTAGTTTTATGGCTAATAGCTCCAGTCTCCATGCCTAATCGAATAAAATACTCCAAAGATCCGGAGGATAAATTCGCCCTATAGTACTCTCCAACTAAAACTGCGTCCATCACATCTAAAACCCGCTTTTCAAGATAATACGCCAAACTCTGACCTGGCAAGGTTTGGCTCACTCTAAAAATTGCATATCCTATCTCGAAAGCTTTTTGTGACAAATACTTGCCGGATGGCTTTTCCATGCCCCAGTATATACACCCACCCAAAAATGTGTCAACCCCGCTAGAAATAGCTCGCCCCAAGGCCCCTCTGGGGCGCGTTAAAGCGCGGGCATGATCTCTAACGGGGTCAAGGAGCGCCCCGGTACTAATTGTGAGATTTTTTAATTCCCAATATTCTCACAACCTCCAAATTTTTCTCACAATTAGTTCCGGGGTTGCCGCTTTAAAGCTTCATTTGCCACTTCCAAACTTTCCAACGTTCCGCAATCCAAATATTGACCCTTAAATTCCAATCCGAAAATCTTCCTCTTTTCTGCCAAATCTAAATCAAAAGCAGTAGTAAGTAACAATGAATCATTCACCCTTCCTTTCCTTAGCCACCGATCCATCTTTTTGAGTTGCCTCATAATTGACGGAGAAAGCACATAAGCTCCAATAAGAACCAAATTAGAAGGCGCTTCCTTTATTTTTGGCTTTTCAACAATTTTTGAAATTCTATAAAGACTCCCGCTCCTTTTTACTCGTCGAGCCGCCACTACTCCAAATCTGGATACTTGGCTTTTTGGCACCCTTCGTAAAGTTAAAAGTGAACCACCCAGCTTACTCGCTTCCTC
>JBBUBW010000003.1:0-12225 GCA_038058095.1 Patescibacteria group bacterium
CGTCCCAGTCGATTTTTCCATACAAGTCATTATCTTGATTGTCTGAACACTGGGGATCAATCCCGGGGTCGAGTTCGCTGATGTCAATAGGATCATAACTTGCGGCATTACCGGCATTTCCGTCGGTATGGCATCCCGGGTCAGCTGTGTCAACTTTCCCGTCTCCGTCGTTATCTTTTCCGTCTGAACATTGCGGCTTGGCTGCTGCTGGGGCATTCCACGTCCAGCATATTTGACGTCCTGGAATCTCAGGAGTGGAGACATTTGTATAATTAATACAACCCGGAGTATCACTAGCGTCATAATTCAAATGATGGCTAAATTGGGTTCGGTCATATATCACACACGCGTTCGCTGGGTATCCTCTAACAGTGCATGTTTGCTTAGTGCCCGAGATAGAACAGTCCATATTTACGGATACCGGGCCAAACCTAGCTTTCAAATTTTCAATATACCAAGGCGCGTAAAGATTATAAGTTACTCCGCGCTTATCCACCCCACTCCAGACTTGGTCTTGGCAAACTGTGCCAGGGCGACTAGCCACCCAACGCCCCGGGAAAAGGCCACCGCCCCTCATTGCCCAACTAGCCGTGATTTTGCTCAAATCATAAGAAAATTCTATTCTATCTCCAACTTGAACATTGTCTGTTACGTTTCCAACCAAGACTTTTCCATCAGAAAGCCGAACCGCCTCTGCGTTATAGGTAATTCTTTCATCGCCACTAATACTGTAATCCCCCACCCAATGACTGCTCGGCGGAGTATAAAGCCCTCCCCTATACCAAAAGTGCCTCGAGTAAAACTCGGTTCTGCCAGTGACCATAATTACTCCAGTGAAGACTACCGCAAAAACTAGAACACTTATAATTAGTATTTTTTTCATTTTTTAGTTATTGTTTCCCGGCCGCTCGATTGAAGAAATCATTGGATCATCTCCACTCCTCATTGGGTTTTGAGGAGGCTCTTTTCTCTTCTTGAAAATTATAAGAAAAACCGCAACTACTATTATTACTCCAATAACTGCAATTAAGTACCAAGGTCTCTGACTCGCCGTGGGTGGAGTAGAAGTCGAAGCCAATTCCGTTTTATTAGAACAAAATTCCGGACCCAGTTCTTTGCAATCGTAGTTTATAACTAATTCATCTACGACCTTGCCTTGATTGTCAGCTATCGTGACTTTGAGTTTTGATTGGTCGTAAGCTCTGTCACCAGTAAAACTTGCCTTCAAAGCATCTTCGATCTTGCCCTGGTAGGAAAAGTTTTTAATTATCTGGCCAGACCTATCAACTAAAACCGCATCCACCCTCCCTGAAAAAGGTGTGCCACCAAAAGTACCCTCGATACAAGTGAATACCTGACTTTCTTTACCCTCGCTTATCGGTAAATTATCAATCGCCGTTACTCCTATTTTTACAAGACTGCTTGTGCCCCTACTAAACGCGGAATTAAAAAGAGAATTAGAATCGTTCCACTTAACTTTTGAAATAAGAAAATAATTTGAAAAGCTTTTGTCTCCAACCGTGTAACTCGCCAGTTTTTTCTCTTTAGCCTTCAATTCAATTTTTTCTTGCTTCATATCAATCCTCTCCGCAGAAAGAAGGGGGTTATTTTTGTAAAGTTCATGGATCACGATAGCTGACTGCTCACCGTTAGTTTCATTCTGAATCGGGATATCAAACTTAATTTCTTCTTCCGTCCCAAATCTATATTTCAAATCCTGGTCATAAATCTTGCCGTTTATCTTCACATTATTTCGATCAATCCTAACTCCACTTTGAATTTCACTTTTAATAGTAAAAGAAGTAATGCTATCCGGTAAATTATCTACAAAAGCTACGCCAGCCAAGTTGACTTTATTAGCTACAACGAAATATGAGTAAGCTATATATTCTCCCTGCTTAGTCCATGCCGGTATCGTCCAAATAAAGTCTATTTTTCGCTGCTCTTTAGGCCTCAGAACTACGCTATTTTTTGTGAAAAATTGATCCACCAAAACACCATTTAAATCAGACCTTTTTTCGAAAATCTTCACATATATCCCTCCGCCTACTATGGGGTAATCGTTTTCATTGATTAAGTTAACATAAAACCTAGTTTGTCCACCAGCAATAGACGACACTAGCTCCGAAGTAATTTCTGTTGTAACTGAAAAAGGCTGGTAAAAATCCGAACACTTTACCGTCTGAAGCGGAGTTGATTCCTGAGCGCGGATTCCGGTAGGAATAAACACTGAAACCAAAAAAACCGCGACCAATATTTTTATTAAAAGCTTCTTCATGCGATTAGATTTTCTTAACTTGCCCTCCTAAGTTTTCCTAGAAACTTTGGCGGGTGAAAAACTTTATATTTTTCGACTACATTAATTATATACCTTATTTAGCGCAAAAGTGTTCTTTTATCCACACTGCCGCTAAGTAGCCAGTGGTTGATTTGTGAAGGAAATCAGTGTAAATTTTACCTGTATTGCGGGCGTAGCTTAGAGGCTTAAAGCGTTGCCCTGTCACGGCAAAGACCGCCGGTTCGAATCCGGTCGCCCGCGCAAACGAAGCTGAGCCGCCCCAAAGTGGGCGGTTTCAGTTTTGTCTGGGCGGCCGGATTCGAACAAGGGGTGGGTCGGAGGGGAAGCCACAGCACCCCCTCCGTGTAGGAATGAGTCCGCCAGCCGGCGGACGGATTCAAAACCGAGGGTTTTGAAGGAGTGAGTGAATACGAACGACGTTCGATTGCCGGTCGCCCGCGCGCTAGAAAAACTAACCCCGCCCTCTTGAGGGGTTAGTTTTTCAGCGCCCCGAAGAAGCGAAGCGTAAGCGGGGCGAAGAACTCCTGCGTCCCGCCTTGGGGCTACCCTTCTATTTCCTAGAGTAAAAAACTGTGCTATAAGTAAGTCAATATGAATAAATTCAAAAAAGGCGGTTTTAAGCCGAGAAGCGGAGGTTTTGGTGGACGCCCCAATTTCGGTGGCGCTAAAAAATTTGGTAATAAGTTTAGCGGCGGAAGAGACGGTAATGATAGGCCTGAAAGGCGCTTAGAATTTTTCCCCGCGATATGTTCCGAGTGTAAAAAGAAATGCGAAGTCCCTTTCCGCCCAACGGGGGATAAACCGGTCTA
This sequence comes from Patescibacteria group bacterium, assembly GCA_038058095.1. Taxonomy (GTDB): domain Bacteria; phylum Patescibacteriota; class Minisyncoccia; order UBA6257; family 2-01-FULL-56-20; genus VMFW01. The sequence goes on from JBBUBW010000003.1 coordinate 3,109, forward strand.
CTGCCGTGATTGCTTTGGCAAACAAAGACAAGTACCGGGACGCAATTCTAATGGAAGAGATAATGTCGGCGGAGATTTTAGGGTAGACGCTCGCCCCCAGCGAGAATATCAACCCGAACCCCTAAGAGTTCAAAGCAATGGCGGAATCGACGAGATTAAGCAACGTCTCGCCGCGCTTGAATCAAAAGTCAATCGCATCCTCGAGCTCGTGAGCCAAAAACCTGAAAGTTCAATTCCTAAAGTAGAAAAAGCCACAAAAGTAAAAGCCCCCGCCCGCAAAACCGCGAAGAAAACCAAGAAATAATTTTTCGTTATTAAATTAATATGGGTTTTTCTTCGCACCAAAAAATCACCTTCCGGTTAGGGTGGTTTTTTGATAAAGTAAACTAGTATGATTCATCCAAATAAAAAAATAATGGAGAAAGCGATTGAATTAGCCTCCAAAAAGTATAAAAAATATGGGTATTATTCTGTTGCTGCAATAATTTTTAAAAACAATCAAATTATTGCGGAAGCGATTACAACAATTAACAAAAAACAAGATCCAACTTGTCATGCCGAAATTAATGTTATTAGAGCTGCGTGTAAAAAACTTAAGTCAAAAAGATTAGAAAAATGCTATATCTATTCAACTTATGAGCCTTGTCCAATGTGTGCTGCGGCCGCGGTCTGGGCAAGAATGGAAGGAATAGTTTACGGTGCCAGCATGAAAGACGAAACAGAAATAAATCCCCAAAGTATTAAAATTCGTTGTTCCGAAGTCATCAAGAAGGGAACCCCAAAATTGAAGATATACCCCAATTTTCTTAGAAGTGAGTGCAAAAAACTACTATGAATTATGAAACTGTAATTTGCCCAACCTGCCACCAACCCGTTACGGCGGAATGGTTTTTTTGTCCCAATTGTGGGAAAAACTTAAAAGAAAAACCACCCTCAACCACTTGGCTAATGCAAACTGGGTTGTATCTTCTGGCTGTTTTACTTACCCCGCTTGGTTTATGGCCGGGTATAAAATATCTTCGCAGCCATGACGCGCACGCCCGCCGAGTCGGCATTATCGTGGTCGTACTAACCTCCCTCTCGTTTATCATCAGTATTTGGCTCTTCTCCTTGTTGTTTGGCAATGCGTTTCAGCAAGCAAATAGCATCCTAAATGGTTCTGTTAATTTCTAATAGTAATCTAGTCGCGAACTAAGTCCCGTGTTGCCAAGACGTAAGATACTTAATTTGTTCTTCCGTTAATTTATCTATTCCAATCCCCATTGATTTTAGTTTTAAAGTCGCTACAAAATTTTCAATTTCCGTACCCACCTCATACACCTGAGGAGAAAGGGAAGTGTGATTTTTTGAGATCCACTCTGCCGCCAGCGCCTGGGTCGAAAAACTCATATCCATCACCGACGCCGGGTGTCCTTCAGCCGCTGCGAGATTTACTAATCTTCCTTCCGCAATAAGATAAATTCGCGCGTTTCCTTTCTCGCCGGGAATAATATATTCATCCACAAAATTTCTCACGTCTTTTCTTACTGAGCTAGCCAAAGCGGCTAGTTCTTTCACATTCACTTCCACGTCGAAGTGTCCGGAATTACAAACCACCGCTCCGTCTTTCATAAGCCGGAAATGTTCTTTTGTTAGTACGTTTATATCTCCCGTAACTGTGCAAAATATATCGCCGATCGAAGCAGTTTCAAGCATCGGCATTACTCTAAACCCATCCATCGCTGCCTCTAAAGCTTTTATCGGATCAACTTCTGTTACGATAACTTGCGCGCTCATCCCTCGCGCCCTTAGCGCCAGTCCTCGCCCGCACCACCCGTAGCCAGCGACCACAAAGTTTTTACCCGCAATTAAGGCATCGGTCGCGCGGATTATGCCGTCGAGCGTTGATTGCCCTGTGCCATACCGATTGTCAAAAAGATTTTTCGTTTTGGCGTCATTTACCGCCATAACCGGAATTTTAAGCGCCCCATCTTTTGCCATCGCCCGCAGTCGAATCACTCCCGTCGTTGTTTCTTCCAAGCTCCCCCACACTTCTTTTAATTGCGCCGGATATTCATTATGGATAGTCGAAACTAAATCTGCCCCATCATCCATCGTAATTTGTGGATGATGTTCTATCGCGGTTCTTAAATGAGAAAAAAAAGTATCGCGGTCTTCCCCTCGCTTTGCGTAAACTTGTATCCCATAATCCTGAACCAAACTTGCTGCCACATCATCCTGCGTCGAGAGGGGATTTGAAGCGCAAAGCAGAACGTCCGCTCCGCCCGCCTTTAACGCCTTTGCTAAATTTGCCGTTTCGGCTGTGACGTGCATGCACAAAGACATTTTCATGTCTTTAAACGGTTTTTCTTTTTCAAATCGTTCCCGAGCAGCGGATAAAACCGGCATATCCAGTTCCGCCCACTCAATACGCTTCTTCCCCTTCGGCGCAAGGCCGATATCTTTGATGTCCGAGTTCATGTCCCGTAGGAAATTAAATATTTTCTGTGATTGTTATTACTGACCTTTTAAGGATAAGTGCTATTATCGTATTAAGTAGTGTTAAGTTTTGCCTCGAAAATATTTTCATGTTTTCTCGTCCCGTAGGAAATTGCCGGAAAAGCATTTTGCGAAAGGAAAAATAAGTTTTTTCATTAAATTATGTGTGATGAAATTCTTTCAAATTATTGTGTCCTTTGACGGCAAACGCTTTATTTCCTACGGGACATGTGAAAAAGTCTAAAGGTTTTTTAAATAAAAATCCAGATTAAGAATTTGGTTCCGTTCCAAAGTTTTCTTTATATCGCGCAAGTGCTTCGGAAAATGTAGTTCGATATTCCTGTGGTCCATGCGCTTCAATCGCATAAGCGGCCATAACAGCCCCAAATCTTCCCGACGCCTCAATCGCCCAATTTTCAACCATGCCTTTTATCAGTCCTGCCCTGTATGCGTCGCCGGCTCCCGTTGGGTCTACCACTTCCTTTATCTTAACTATAGGTACATCGAATATTTTCTCCCGTGTCTGTATCCGCGACCCCTTCTCGCCCAAAGTAGTGACAATCATTTCCGTCCGGGAAAGTATATCTTTTTCACTCCATCCGGTTTTTTCCAAAACCAAAGCCAATTCGTAATCATTGGAAATAAAAATCTTGGCGCCGGTTATTCCATTTCGCAGGTCATCGGCCGTAAGCGCCGCAATTTGCTGGCCGGGATCAAATATAAAAGGCACTTTCTTTTCTCTGTATAAAGCCGGCAATCTTCGCATATCCTCCACATTTCCCGGCGAGATGATGGCGATAGCATCGGTAGGGATTTTTTCTTTTTCTATCTCGCAGGAATGAGCCATAGCGCCAAGGCACAATGTAGCAATCTGATTATTGGCGCAATCCGCCATAATATTGGAAACCGTCGTGGGTTTATCTAAAATAATGCGCAAATGATTTAGGCCCACTCCTGATTTTTCTAACCATTCTCGGTATAACTGAAAATCCCTGCCCGCTGCCGCCAGTATCTCCGGCTTCTCGCCCAAAAGCGCCAGCCCGTACGCGATATCTCCCGCCGTTCCTCCAAAATGCTCTTTTATATTTTCGGTAACAAAACTTAAGTTTAAGGCGTGGATTTTTTCCGGCATAATACAATCACTAAAACGGCCAAGATATTCCATTATCTTGTCGTAGGCGAGGGATCCCGAAACCAGTATTTGCATAGAAGTAACTATATTGTATTACGATAAAAAATCAAACTAATTCTATAAAAATAAAATCTTTAAACCCCCTCCAGTATGAAATTATTTAAAACTGGTTATAATTAATCTTAAGCCAGTAGCGTGGTAATAATAAACCTATGTCTAAGTCCATAAAACTTAATCGCAACGAAAATCCTTATGGCCCATCGCCTCTGGCGATGAAGGCGTTGCGGAAATTTCCCCAAAGCCATGCTTTCATGTATCTCGAGGGCTACTATAATTCGTCATTGGTATCCAAAATCTCGAAACACTTTAGAGTTCAAGAAGATAGGATTATTATCTATTACGGCATTGAAGATTTTATTCGGAATTTATTTAGCGGGCTTGACCCCAAAAAAGACTGCGTCCTAACCAACGAAAAATGTTTTTCTTACTTTGAAATCTTCGCGTCTTTCAGAAAAATCAAACTCCACTTATTTAAACTTAATAAAAATAATTCTACATTTTCTTTCGACATTAATGACTGCCTGGGAAAAATAAAAAAATATAAACCCAAAGTTATTATTATCACCACTCCAAACAATCCCACGGGTCACCGAATTTCCTTTTCTGATCTCGAAGGAATAATTCAAAAATCGCCAAAAGACTCTCTTTTTCTCGTCGATGAGACTTATTGTGGCTTCTTCCCGAACTATGAAGAGAAAAAATTCAGGCAGTTTTTAGAAAAATATCCCAACATAGCTTTCCTAAGAACTTTCTCGAAGTTTTATGGTCTTGCCGGTTTACGCGTTGGCTTTGGTTTCTGCGGAAAAAATTTTAAAAAAACAATCGGCTACAATAACCGTTTCTTAGGTTTTAGTCGGGTGCTCGAAGAAGTTGCCGCTGCCGCGATTGACTCCGAAACTTTTTATAAAAAAGTTACCCAAAAAATTTGCCACGACCGTGACTGGTTTATTAATCAAGTTAATTTACTGAAAAACTTTCACGCCTATGATTCTTCCGGCAATTTTGTATTTATGGAACTAACCCCTCAAGCGATCCATCACTTCAAGGATGGCCAAAAATATAGAGGAGTCGTTATTTGGAAGTGGATAGATAAAAAATCATTTCGCGTTTCGATTGGTAAAACTCCACACCTAAAAAGTTTCTTGTCCTTATTGCAAAAAATCGATCACGCTATAAAGTCTTAGGTTATAGGTTTCTAATCGCGCCCCGTAAAATGGAAAAAAGCCCTCGTGGTGAGAATGAGGGCTTTTTCTATAATTGTGCCAGCCGATTAAAGCCGGCTGCGAGATTGCTATTCGTGTGTCAATCGAAAGACTTAAACGTAATGTTTCTGAATTTCGTACTGACTTAATTATAACCTAATTCTAATGGAAGCAACCATCCCCTGTGGATAACCGAAATCAGCTACAAAATACGGATTTATTACGAATATACTAATAACTTTGGAAGATTTTTATATAATTCATCCGTATATCTGTAAGACATTTGCCCGCCCCGTACTGAAATTTGGATTTTTCTCGGGGCTTTAGCCATCCAAATTTCTAGTACCGGGGTATTCCGTAGCTATCTTTTTATCTTCTCGTAATACTGGCCTATAGCGAGAATATCAGCTTCCCTGAAGTGCTTGCCGATCAACTGGAAGCCAATTGGTAATTTACCATCTCCCTGAACCTGAGACACGGTTTCTTTGACTGGAATAGATATAGCAGGGTTGCCCGCCAAATTTGATGGGCTTAAGAAAAGATCGCACAAATACATTTCATAAGGATCTGAAATTTTTTCGCCAATTTTGAAAGCCGGTGTAGTGCTAACTGGTCCCAAAATTACATCCACTTGTTTAAAAGCCTGCTCGAAGTCGTTTTTTATTAAAGACCTAACCTGTTGGGCTTTTTGATAATAGGCGTCGTAATAACCCGAAGATAAAACAAAAGTTCCTAAGATAACCCTCCTTTTGGTTTCTGTGCCGAAACCTTCTCCGCGCTGTCTTGTGTAAATCTCTTTTAATGTTTTGGCGTTTAATCTTTTCTCATCTATTCGAGAGTATCGAATGCCGTCGAAACGAGCTAAGTTAGCGCTGACTTCAGCGGGAACGATAATGTAATAACAAGGAATCGCGTATTTCGTAAAGGGTAAAGAAATTTTCTTAAATTTAATTTTGAGCGTCTCAAGATCAAGAATAACCTTTTCAATTGCCTTGCCGACTTCTCCGTCTAACTCTTTGGGAAAATATTCATTTGGCAATCCTATCGTAAGATTTCGTACGCCCTGCAAAGTTGGGTTCATCAACTCGTCGCCATATGAAGTTTCGACGCTCGTTGAATCATAAACATCCTGCCCGGCAATCGATTTAAAAAGGAAAGCCGCGTCTTCCACTGTTTTGGTAATCGGCCCGATTTGATCCAGAGAAGAAGTCATTGCAATTAAACCCGATCGTGAAACCGCTCCGTAAGTAGGCTTCAGTCCCACCACTCCACAAAACCCGGCTGGCTGTCTGATTGATCCTCCCGTTTCCGATCCTAAGGCCGCTATCGCCATATGAGCCGCCACTGCCGCTGCCGATCCACCTGAAGATCCTCCTGGCACCCGCGTCGGGTCGTGCGGATTGCGGGTAATATGAAAACCGGAATTTTCCGTTGAAGCGCCCATCGCGAATTCGTCTAAATTTGTTTTGCCCAAAAAAATCGCTTTCTCCTTCTTTAATTTCTGAATCACTCCGGCGCTGTAGCTCGCGATATAATTTTCTAAACTTTTCGATCCCGCCGTGGCCGGCAAACTTTTTATCAGAATATTATCTTTCACCGCCAAAGGCACTCCCGCGAGCACTCCCAAACTTTCTCCTTGAGCTAGAGCAATGTCCACTCGCTCCGCTGCCATCACCGCCCCATCTTCATTGAGATTCAAATACGCTCCGATTCTTTTGTCGGTTTCTTTTATGTAGCTAAAAAATGCCTGAGTTATTTCAAGCGCCGAAAACTTTTTCTCGACTAATCCCTCGTGAAAAGATTTAATTGTTAAATTTCTTAATGAGTACATTCTAAATTCTACTTTCTACTTTCTATTTTCTAGTTTCTATTCGAATACCGGCGGCACTTTGAGAAACCCACCTTCTTTTTCGGGGAAAACTTCCGCGCCGGCTCCTGCGTATTTATTTTGCCGTTCTTCGTCCTCTCGAAATATATTTTTTAAACTCGTTCCTCCGGTCATTGGTTTGACCTCGCTCGTATCTAACTGTTGCAATTCCTCAAAATGGCTCAAAATCTCTTGTAAGTCCTTTGATAGTCTCTCTTCTTCTCTAGAGTTAAGTTCTATCCGTGCAAGCTCTGCCAGGTGTTTTAAAAGCTTTTTATTGATTGGCGATGGCATTTTTATAGATTCTATCGGTTTTGGTGAAAATTTTAAAGTATTAAAGAGATTTTACTATCTTTTTAAACTTATTTCCCCTGTCGGCATAGTCCTTAAACATATCAAAACTGGCCGCGCCCGGAGAGAAAACCACATTTGCCGTTGATTTATGTACGGTGGCAATCTTATAGGCTTCTTTAACGGCGGCCACTAAATCTTTGGTTTTTTTTATTTTTATTCCCGAAACACGAATAGATTTTTCGATTTTATTTTTATTTTCACCCATTAGTATTACTGTAGTTTCTCGGTGTTTCCTTAAAGCATTCTTAATAGGGGAATAATCCCAAACCTTATCTCTTCCCCCGATAATTAAAACTTTCGCTTCTCTCCCGAATGCCTCAATGGCCGCCGCGGTTGTCATTGGGTTCGTCGAAGAAGAATCATTATAAAAATTCACCAGTCCGATTCTCCGTACAAATTCCAGCCTATGTTCTAATCCCTTAAATTTTTTTGCCACCGCCCCTGCAGTAGTCCATTTCACACCCAAAGATGTTGCCACCGTTGCCGCCATTACCGCATTTCTAAAATTATGTATCCCTTTGATTTTTAGATCATTCCAGCCAAAAGACTTAAATTTTTTGTAGTCCACAGGAAATTTCTTAGCTGGGCTTTTCATCGCCAATTTTTTACTCATCGCGTTATCGGCGAAGAAAAATATCTTATCGTCTTTCCGCCGTCCGCCAGCTGGCGGAGCGGATTGAAACTTCCCTATATTTTCTTTCGCTTCGTAATATTCCCGCAAGTTCGCGTGGGCATCTTGGTGATCTGGGAAGATGTCTAAAATAACCGCTATAGTCGGTGATATGTCTAAATCTTGAAGTTGGAAACTTGAAAGCTCCAAAACCGCGAGCGGATAATCGCCATACTTAACCAAAAAATCAAGCGCGGATTTTCCAATATTGCCGGCTAAAAAAACCCGTTTACCTTCGGCTTTCAACATCTCGTAAAGCAAAGTCGAAGTTGTCCCCTTGCCCTTAGTGCCGGTAATCCCGATTATTTTTCCTTTGTAATTTTCAAAAAATAATCGCGTTACGCTGGAAAAATAAACGCCGTCTTCTCTGGCTTTTTTAAGTTCCGGTAAATTATATGGAACCCCTGGCGACCGGAAAATCATATCAAAACGGCCTAAATTATTTAGGTAGTTAACGCTGATCTTTTTATCGAGGATTTCGATTTTTGAATTCTTGAACTGGGAAGATCGTTTTAAATATTTGAGCACCGATTTACCTTCCCGGCCAAAACCTAAGATTCCTATCTTTAGAGATTTACGGTTCGCGCTTTTATTCATCAAATTGATTATGGCACGAATTTTATCTTTCTTGAAGTATTATATTCCGCCGGTGGAAGTTTTTGTTTTTTGAGTTCATAGGATTATTCTTTTGCTAGTGGAGGTTTTCGATCATGAAGAAACTCGCGGAGGCGCCAAAAGCTTGGTCCCCGCATTAGCGGGGTTTTGGTGCCGAGCGCGTAGGCAGTCATTTTTTGCAGGAAAAAATGAACTGCCGGTTCTTCAAGGTTGAAAACCGAAACATTTGCGGTGGCGGGAATCGAACCCGCTTCGAGAGCTTATGGGGCTCCCTGGAAAACCATTCCCATCCCGACCGCGCCTTTAAGCTTGGTCTGTATTATAAATGAGAAATTCTAATGCGTCAAAACCCCGGAACTAATCAAGGAATCTTCAGTCCTTATAATCCGTAAAATATTCTTCTAGCTTAATAATCAACCCCCTCTCTTTTCCTAGTTTTCAACAAACCCTTTCCTTAATTAGTACCGGGGTCAAAACTTTCCTTGCGACCGCCAAAAAAGCTGTGTATATTAATGAAGACATAGTTCCATGTCAGGGTAGCTCAGTCGGTTAGACCTGCCTGCCGGCAGGCAGGGCGCGCACTTTCACCCGACCATCTTTTTATGCCGATGTAGCTCAATGGTAGAGCGAGCGTTTCATAAGCGCTAGGTCGCAGGTTCGATCCCTGCCATCGGCACCAATAAAGATAGGCGGGCAAGTAACGCCAAGGTCGTGGGTTCGATTCCCACCCCTGACACCA
>JBBUBW010000004.1:0-39470 GCA_038058095.1 Patescibacteria group bacterium
AGATTTAACTTACTGCTTTGATCTTGAACAATCCTACGACTGTCTTTATTGCTTCAAAGGATTCAAGCTTCGCCACTGTTTCAATTCTCGTGATTGCATAGAAAGCGCCTTCCTTTATGACTGTCGAAACTGTCAAAATTGCTTTATGTCTTGGAATTTGCGCAATAAACAATATCACATCTTAAACCAACCATTTTCGAAAGAAGAATATTTTAAAAAATTAAAAAGTTTTGACCTCAGTTCTAACCAAACAATCGAAAAACTAAGAAGAGAATATTGGGATCACATCAGGCAGGACGCGGTCCACAGAGCCCACTTCAACATCCAAATTACTAACTCGGATGGTAACTTCTTAACCGAAGACAAAAATTGCCACTCTTGCTATTTTTTCGAAAATTCCGAAAACTGCCGGTATTGTTTCAGGGGCTACAAAAACAAAGATTCAATCGATTCAGTTGGTTGTATGTCTGAAAACATCGCTCGAGCGTCTATGGATCAATGGGGATACGGCAACTTTTGTACCTTATACGCAAGTTCCTGCCGCTACAGCGCGTATCTCGATAGCTGCGAGGAATGCGAATATTGTTTTGGCTGTTCTGGAATGCGAAAGAAAAAATATTGTATTTTAAATAAACAGTACACTAAAGAAGAATATGAATCTTTAGTTAAAAAAATTGAAACGGATATGAAGCAAAGAGGGGAGTGGGGTAATTTTTTCCCGCTTACCGCCTCTTACGCCGGGTACAATTATTCTCTCGCGTATATTATGTTTCCGGAGACCAAAGAGGGAGCGCTGAAATTCGGCGCCAAATGGGAAAATCCAAAAACAGTCGAGCACGTCGGCATTCGAGCCGAAGACTTGCCGGATCGAATTGATGGAGTAGAAGACGGTATTGTCAAACAACGCATCATCTGCCCCGAGACAAAATTGAGTTACAACATCTCTCCTTCCGAACTCCAGTTTTATCGCGAACATAAGCTCCCCTTGCCAAGAAGCCATTTTGACTGGAGAACGCTCAATAGATTTCGCCCACTGACTCTGATGGTAAGACCTCAGCGCGGTACTTGTTGGTACTGCAAAAAAGAAATCGACCATTATTATTCGCCTGAATTAAGATTTCAAAAAATCGCCTGTGTCGACTGTTATCAAAAAGAAATCGCATGACCCAAGAAACCCGCAGTTGCCAAAGTTGCAAGCAAAACTTCGTAATCGAACCCGAAGATTTTGCGTTTTACGAGAAAGTCCAAGTCCCGCCTCCAACTTTTTGTCCCGACTGCCGTCTTCAACGTAGAATGACGTGGCGCAACGAACGTACTCTTTACCACGCTAAATGCGCCGCTACTGGAAAAGACATGATCTCAATGTTTGATCCAGAAAATCCACGCGTAGTCTATGATCGTGATTATTGGTGGTCTGACAACTGGGACCAATTTGTCGCCGGCCGCGACTACGATTTTTCAAAACCATTTTTTGTCCAATTTCGGGAACTATTAGAAAAAGCTCCCCTACCCAATCTCGCTAACTCTAACGTAATAAACAGCGATTATGGCAATCACAATGCCGATTTAAAAAATGGCTACCTCGTCTTTGCTTCGTTTGGAAACGAAAATATTTCTTACGCAAGTGGAGCTGTCGACTGCAAGGATTCCTTAGATATGTACACCGCAGAAAAAACAGAACAAAGCTATGAAATCACTTTTTCGGTAGGCCTAAATAAGTGCTCCTTTTGCTATGATGTCGATAATAGTTTAGATTCTTCTTTTTTGAGAGCCTGTAATAATTTGAACAATTGTCTCGGGTGCGTAAGCCTAAAAAACAAATCTTATCACATTTTCAACCAGCCCTACTCAAAAGAAGATTTCAGAAAAGAAGTAGAAAAAATAGATTTTGGATCCTATAAAAACCTAGAAGCATTCAAACAAAAATATAAAGAATTTATCAAAGATTATCCTCGCCGTTACGCTACTTTGGTGAAATCAGTCAATACAACCGGTGATATGATAATGAACGCCAAAAACTGCAAACAATGTTTCGATATATACGACACCATAGAAGACTGCAAATATGCTATTCACGCAACAAAAATGCGAGACACCTACGACTCCTACGGAGCTGGCTTAACTGAACTTCTCTATGAGGGAGTTGATACGGGGATAGACTCTTCTGATTGCCAATTCGTGATTTACGCTCATAAATGCCGCAACGTAGAATACGTTTACGCCTGCCAGGGAACAGACCATCTCTTTGGCTGCATCGGCTTAAGAAGTAAAAAATACTGCATTTTAAATAAGCAATACACGAAAGAAGAATACGAAACGCTCGTCCCTAAAATTAAAAAACGTATGGACGAAATGCCGTATATTGATAAAAAAGGCAGGGTATATAAATACGGCGAATTCTTCCCCGCCGAACTTTCTCCCTTCGCTTACAACGAAACTATCGCCCAGGAATATTTTCCTCTTAATAAAATATCGGCGAGTGAAAAAGGTTTTGACTGGAAAGAACTAAGAGAAAAAAATTATCATCCTACCCTTAAAGCTAGCGAACTGCCAGATCATATTAAAGACGTTACCGAAAATATCACAAAGGAAGTCATCTCCTGCGCTCACGCGGATCCGTCAACTGGCGGATGCGAGGAACAATGCACTGGTGCCTATAAAATTACAGCCCAAGAACTCCAATTCTACAAAAAGTTCAACTATCCCTTGCCAAGGCTGTGTTCAAACTGTCGTCATTATCAAAGATTAAAACAGCGTAATCCCTTCCACCTCTGGCACCGAAAATGCCAATGCGCCGGAACTCATTCTGAAAATGGAAAATATCAGAATGTCATAGAACACCCTCACGGCAACACGCATTGCGAAAGTGAATTTGAAACCCCTTATTCACCAGATCGACTGGAAACAATCTACTGCGGACAATGCTATCAAACCGAAACCCAATGAACTCGGAAACAAAAACTTGTCAAAATTGTAAATCGTCGTTCGTCATAGAACCCGAAGATTTCGCCTTTTATGAACGAATAAAAATCCCTCCACCCACTTTCTGTCCTAAATGTCGCCTCCAAAGGCGCTTGGCGTTTTTTAATTTAACCACTCTCTATAAAAGAAAATGCGACCTCTGCCAGGAAAATAAAATCTCAATGTATCCGCCTGAATCGCCCTACAAAGTTTACTGCCCTGAATGCTGGTGGTCGGACAAGTGGGACCCTTACGCCACTGGACGTGATTACGATTTTAGCCGCCCGTTTTTTGAACAGCTAAACGATCTCTGGCTGAATACCCCCTTACTCGGCCTTTCCGTTGCCACTCCCACTATGGTCAATTCTGATTACAATAACCACGCCGGCAATATCAAAAATTGCTACCTTTTATTTTACGCGGATTACGACGAAGACTGCAATTGCGGCTTCTATGTGAACATATCAAAAAACACTTTGGATTCCTCACTTATTTACAAAAGTGAATTTTGCTACGACTGCATGAATTCATTTAAAAATAATCGTTGCGTTGGATTGCGCAATCAAGTCGCCGAATCATTGGATTGCTATTTCTTGAGGGATTCATCTAATTGCCAAAACTGTTTCGGCTCCGCCAACTTAAGGAACCAAAAATACGTTCTCTTCAACCAAAAGTACTCCCGAGAAGAATACCTCGAAAAAATCAAAGAATACGATCTTGGTTCCTATAAAAAATACCGAGAAGCGCAAAGTCTATCCGAAGAAAATTGGAAAAAATTCCCGCCGATGCCGTATTGCACGGACTTCATAACTAATTCGACTGGTAACTATCTTTTTGAATCGAAAAACTGCCAAGAATGCTACGAGGCTGTCGGAGCGATTGATTCAAAATATTTACTTATGTTAGCGATTGGTCCGAACAAAAACTGCTACGACATTACAAGTTGGGGAAACAATATTGAACTCTGCTACGAAGGCAGCGTGATCGGAGAAAATGCCAGCAATGTTAAATTCTCACATATGGCAGGCATAAATCTGATCGACGCAGAATACTGCAATTTCTCTTTCGGAGGGGCGAATCAATTTGCGTCAGTCTCCGCTAAAAAGGGGAAATTCGTGATTTTTAACAAGCGTTACCCGGAAAAAGAATACTGGGAACTTCGCGAAAGAATTATTAAGCATATGGGCGAAATACCATACATAGACAATAGAGGATTGGTTTATAAATACGGCGAATTTTTCCCGACCGAAATGAGTCCGTGGTCCTACAACGAAACTCTGGCCAATGAATTTTTTCCGCTCGAAAAACAAGAAGCTGAAACCAAAGGACACTCTTGGCGAGATGAAAATAAAACGGAGTATGCAATCACACTTCCATCGGAAAATCTGCCCGACCACATTAAAGACGCGAATGAAAGTGTTTTAAACGAAGTTATCGGCTGCTCTAAATGCGGGCGGGGATTCAAAATCATCAGATCTGAATTCAATTTCCTAAAACAAATGAATCTCCCTCTTCCTCGCGAGTGCCCCTTTTGCCGCATCGGCGAAAAATTCAAAAAGTGGGTTAAAAATTTAACCCTAGTCGATCGAGTATGTTCAAAATGCTCCGACAAGTTTCGAAGCTCCTACACCGAAGAAGAATACAAAAATATTCTCTGCAAAAATTGCTACCTAAAAGAAATTATTTAGTTCAACAACTTAGGTTTTTCTCCTTCGATTTGAGTTTTCTTAAGTTTCAAACCTGACGCGGTAACTTCCGAAGCCAAAAGTTTAACCCGTTTCCCGTCTTGCATCGTCCAAGCTCCCGGTTCCACCACAAAAGCCCGAATCATCCGGTTTATCTTTATGGCTTTTTCCATATTTTCACTCTCGGCCTCAATTAAATCTCTAGAATCAACAAATGCGTCTTGTGTTAAAAACTTTTTAGTCGAAGTTGCCCGGTCTTCATCCTGAACCATGGGTTTAATTTTACCGGCGTAAAAATCCGGTAAAGTTTCCGCCAGTAGCGCCCCGCCCAGTTCCGCTAACCTCTTTTCCAAATGTGAATAATCTTCATGGTCGCCAATAATCGTCTTTCTTTGGGCCAAAATCGGCCCATGATCGAGTTTTTCATCCATCAAGTACAATGTCACGCCGGTCTCATGCTCGCCGCTTAAAAGAACAGATTGAATAGGAGAAGACCCGCGATATTTCGGAAGCAAAGAAGGGTGGACCCCGATCGTTCCAAGTTTAGGAAAATCAACAATATTTTGAGGAATAATTTTCGCGTAAGCCGCTACCACCGCAAAATCAATGCCATCAACCTGATCGTCGAATTCCTTATAAACCAATTTCTCAGGCTGCCAGGTTTTAATTTTATATTCTTTGGCAAACAATTTAGTCAGTGGGGGAGTGATAGTTTTTTTGCGCCCCGCCGGCCGGTCAGGATTACAAATTACCAAATCCGGCACGCATCCACCCTCAACCATTTTTTTCAAAACAATTTCGGCAAATTCAGGTGTTCCAAAAAAAACAAATCTCATTTTTTAACTTCGTTTTTCTTATTAATCAACCTTTCCGTAACCGGTACGTCATAAACCTCCTTTGCTTTATCAATAAAAAGTTTGCCATCCAAATGATCAACTTCATGTTGGAAAACATGGGCCAAAAATCCCCAGGCTCTAATTTTTAAAACCTTACCTCGCTTATCCAAGCCTGTAAGCCGAACCTTAGTCGAACGCTCCACGAAACCGTATTTCCCGGGAACACTAAGACATCCTTCCTCCATTACTGCCATCTCTCTATCTCTTTCTAATTTTGGATTAAATACCGCATAAAATTTCGAAGTTCCATTTGCATCCGGCACCTCTGCCACAAACAACCGATATCCCAATCCGATTTGATTTGCGCTCAAACCCACCCCCGAAGCCAACTTCATCATCCTCTTCATTCTTCTGATCAACTCGTCGAGTTCCTTAAACGAAAAATCCCTACTGTCAATCGAGGCAATCTTCTTGGAAAATTTAAATTCCTTAGTTTTTTCTCTAAGGAATTTATTGTCTTTCTTAATTTGAACTGTTACGATTCTTTCCTCCATTTGATTTTCTTCTTATCTTCTGTAATTATCTTCATAAAATAAGCTCCGCGATTTTTCACCTCCCTATTTTCCGCTATTCGCTTTGCTAGAGCCAGTAATTCCTCAGGAACACTTTCTTTGGCTAATTTAATATAGAGCGCTTTATGCTTTTCGTCGCCCAAGGTTTTAGCAATCTCTAAACCTAAAAGCTGATATTTACGATAAACATGAGATTCCTTTCCTCGCCTTCTTAACTCATCCAAGTACTTTTGATCCACTGTGAAAGTATAAGTTTTCCACGAGTATTTTTCAACCGGGTAGTGAAATTTCGACTGTTCCTTCTTTGTCGCTTCTCACAGTCGAAATTCTGCTACCCGTTCAACCTAGTACTAACATCGATTTATTCCTCATGGTTTCCAGTTCTATGTTGTCACCAGAAAAAATCTAAGTTAGAATAATATCACATGAAAAACATACCGCTCAAGGTATTAGTTGTATTTTTAACACTAGCAATCTTAGGAGGAGTTTTCTGGTTCGGCTTCGACTCCGGGCGAAACGTTCCTAAAACTATTTTAGTTCGTGGTGTCGATAATATAAAAAATCCAGGAAATATTACAGCGGACTTCATAACCTTTTGGGAAGCCTGGAATCTCATAAATAAGGAATATCTTAAGGCACCGGAGGTAAAAAATCAGGATAAAGTTTACGGAGCCATAAGTGGTTTAATAAACTCGCTAGGCGATCCCAATTCAGAATTTTTTAATCCCGACGATGGCAAAAAATTTGGCGAAGATGTTCAGGGAAATTTTGGGGGTATCGGCGCCGAAATCGGCATGGATAGCGGGCATTTAATCGTCGTCTCGCCGCTTAAAGGTACTCCCGCCGAAAAAGCCGGCTTAAAGCCGAAAGATTTTATCGTAGAAATAAACTCCACATCAACTGAAGGCATGAGTGTTGAAGGCGCCGTTAAAATCATAAGAGGAGAGATCGGGACCAAAGTTAAGCTTACGATTATTCGAGAAGGACTAGAGAAACCGCGTGATTTTTCGATCACCCGCGAAAATATCTCCATTCCGACTTTGGATTTTGAAATGAAAGATGGAGATATTGCCTACGTCGCCCTTCGCAGTTTTAACGCCAATGCAAACTCACTTTTCTTTAATGCCATGACAAAAATCCTAAGCAACGGAAGTAGGGGAATGGTTTTGGACCTTAGAAATAACCCGGGAGGATTTCTCCAGGTCGCAATCGATCTAGCCGGTTGGTTTTTGCCTCGAGGAACGCTTGTCGTCAAAGAAGCCTCGAGAATTGAGGGCGAGAAAAAGTTTCTCTCCTCTGGCAATGCCGCTCTAAAAAATTTCCCGGTAGTGGTTTTAATGAACGGCGGATCCGCTTCGGCCTCCGAAATCCTTGCCGGAGCGTTAAGAGATCAGCGTCAAGTAAAAATTATCGGAGAGAAAAGTTTTGGCAAAGGCACCGTTCAACAAATCGAATCATTAAGCGACGGCTCCTCGGTTAAAATAACCATTGCGCACTGGATTATGCCAAAAGGCAAGCTTATAGATCACGTCGGAATAGAACCGGACTTTAATATAAAACTCACCGACAAAGATATTACCGATAAAAAAGATCCCCAACTCGACAAAGCTATCGAAATTCTCCAGACGGAAATTAAGAAAAATAAAAACACCCTTTTCCGCCTTTCTGATCAAAAATCTCAATGAAAATCATTCTCCTTGAAGACGTAAAAAATCTTGGTAAAAAGCACGACGTAAAAGATGTCCCCGACGGATACGCCAGAAATTTCCTGATTTTTCGAAAATTTGCCAAACCCGCCACGCCCCAAGCTCTAAAAGAACTGGCGATTGCGAAATCCAGAATAGAGAAAGAAGATGCCGAAACAATAAAACAGCGCGCTTTTCTCGCGGAATCAATGAAAGGAAAGTTTCTGATTTTCGATCTACGAACCGACGACAAAGGACACGTTTTTGGCTCAGTTACTAAAGAAATGATTTTAAAATCCCTTCGCAGCCAGGGATTTGTTGGAAAAGAAAGAGTTGATTTAAAAATTGAACATCCGCTAAAGGAAATCGGCGAGTACCTGCTTGATCTTGATCTTAAGAAGGGGATTAAGACAAAAATTAAAGTTATACTACGTTCACAACCGTAGCGCGACGCGTTCTCCCATCAAACTTCTGTTTGATTTTAGTAGTAAACCTCACAACACCGTCTTTCATAGCAAAAAGCGTATCATCGGCGCCAATACCAATACTTCTTCCTGGCAAGTATCGAGTTCCTCTTTGTCGAACGATAATCTGGCCCTTAGTGGCCTTCCCCCCATCCTGAATTTTAATTCCAAGACGCTTTGATCTAGATTCTCGCCCTAATTTTGTTGAACCTCCCGATTGTGTATGTGCCATTTTTCCGTGTAATTTTGAGCGTCAGCAAAAAAATTTCGCTGCAAAAATGATCATCCCGCCAAAAGCGGGGAGTCATTCCTTTCCGACTAATAATATTCTAAAATACCTTTAATGTCAAACCTAAAAACCTTTACGGTTACCTATAGGCGGGAAATCATTTTCGTCCTAATCATTTTTCTAGTTTCAACCCTAAGCTTCGGCTTAGGATACTTGGCTAACCGGGAACTTAACCACGCCCCAATTATTATTGAAAAATGCGGTTTACCCTCCTAAATTTGGCTAGGCCAAATTTTAGTCTTCTTCTTTACTGTCTTCGCCGTCATAAGCCCAATCTAAACGCCCAAACGCGCCACACCGATGGCGTTCGTTCATGTTCGCTCGTTCAACATAGAAATCCTCCTCGCACTGGGAACAATAATATTTATATCTCTTTTTCATGAATACGAAAAAACTAGCCGTAGCTAGCTCCTGAAGAAAATCTAAACGCCCCAAACAAAAACCTCCACGCCGAAAATTGTTTTAATATCTATAACATTTTCATCTGCCGACATTTTATTCATTTCACAAATTATATCATAAATACCCAACTTTATGAAGCCACTCGTCATTCTCCCATTCCCACAGTTTCTTTGCCGCCAAAAATGCCTCAAAATCACTTTGCCAATACGGGAATTCCTGAAGCTCAATATCACCTAGAACTTCCGCCCACTCGTGAGAGCATCCCCTCATTCGTCCATAGTTACCGCTTTTACCTATTCGAATCTTTTCTCTTCCGCCCTTTACTCTCCGAATAGCGCCACACAGAGTACAGGTTTGATTCTGATCAATCTTCAAAATCCATCTCGTTTGCGGATTCTCGGGCGTATGCTTTAAAGCATCCATATAAGCCGAAGTTTGAAGATTATAATCCCTGTAAATCGCTTGAGAAGTTTTTATATCTAAAACTCCAATCCTGCCATCAATTAATGCGATGGCATCAATAGTTCCAGCATATCGGTGATCGTAGCTAACCACCCTTTTTTCAATAAGCTCCGGCAGCGCCTGAATATTTCTTGATTTCCAAAATTTTAAAAAGGCGTCCACAGCCGGCTTAATCGAAAGGTCAATCTCCGGCGTTTCCCCCAAAAGAAAAGCTTCCACTGTCTCATGCACCAGAGTGCCTTCCTCCGCTGATTTTTTTGTTATGCTTTGAGCCGCCTTAAAATTCGCCGCTTCGCCGTAATAACGATAGAGGGCTGGCTTAGCTTTTATCCCGACGATTTTAGTTACCCTAGGATACCAAACGCCATCAATAGTGTACCCGCTGGCCTCTTTAAATGATTCGGAATTTTTATAAAAATCCATGATATTCTCGAATGCTAATTGAGTACTAATATACGAAATTTATTCTAATCTGTATATCCGTAAAAAATTTGTATTCCGTAGCTTTCATAAAGAGAATTTAAGATTATTATAGAAGTCGCGAAGTATAATTAATAATGTCGCCCGCGCCCATCATCACCACAATAGGGGATAGAGTACTCGGCTTAGCCGGTAAAATTTTCTGAATAAAACTTTTTATCTGTTTTGGATTATTAAAATAATAAACTTCTTTTTGTGGATAAGCTTTTTTGATAGCGACAGCAAGTTTCTGAGAAGTATAACTCGAATTAAATTTATCCCGCCCCGCTACCTCGTAAACCGGAAGTAAAACTAAAATATCGGCTCCATAAAAGGCATCCACGAAATCTTTAAAAAGGGCTTTCAATCTTTTAGCTTGGTGCGGTTGATAGACGCAAATAATAGGGTTCCCCTTAAATTTCTCGCGAATGGCGCTAAGAGTCGCTCTAATCTCGGTCGGGTGATGCGCGTAGTCATCGTAAACACGTATCCTGTATCCTTTAGCCTGTATCCTACGTCTTTTTGCATCAGTGTTTAATCCCTGATACATGATACGTGATACATGATACGTGCCTCGATATTCCATCCGCCTCCAAGTACCGTGAAATTCCGAAAGTGCTTTTAGCGCAATCCGCTCCGGAATCTTCAGAATTTTTGAAACCGCAAGCGCCGCCATCGCGTTCGACAAATTATGCTCTCCGGGAATTTTAAGAATTTTTTTTATCGCCTGACACTTGATACCTGACACTTGATACTTAGTTGAGTACCAAAAAATTTTCAGTCTATTTTTCCCGGCAATTTTCTTAATAGGGGATTGAAGTGATAAGAGAACTTCATCGTTCTGATTTAAAACCAAGAAACCTCCCGCCTTAACATTGGACAAAAACTTAAGAAAAGTTTTTTTCACATTCCCAAAAGTTTTATAGTAATCGAGATGCTCTTTGTCGATATTAGTCACGACCGCAATCTCGGGAAAATAGTTTAAAAAAGACGCCTTCCATTCATCCGATTCCAAAACCAAAAATTTTGAATTCCCATATCGGAAATTTGTCCCGTTAAATTCCTTAAGATTCGTACCCACAACTACATTTGGATCCAATCCCGCTTTTCTTAAAATAAGTCCAATCATCGCCGTTGTCGTGCTTTTCCCGTGACTACCGGCAATTCCAATCGTTTTATAAACCTTTGTTAAACATCCTAAAACTTCAGGGTAGGAAAGTGGTTTTATGCCCCGCCCGACAGCTTCAATCAACTCCGGGTTATCCTTTGGCACCGCTGCGCTATAAATAACCATATTTGGGCTTTTTTTAGGTAAATTAGCCGTTTTATGGCCAATTTTGACCTTAATACCGCTTTTTATAAGATCGCGAATAATCTGACTATCCGTCAGATCAGAACCCGTAACGGCCCAATTTTGCGCCAAAAACCAGCGAGCTAGAGCGCTAATTCCAATGCCCCCGATACCCACAAAATGGGCCGATAAACCTATTGGGGGAGTACTATTTTTAGCCATAGTTGTATAGTTGTTTAAGAATACAATCTGTCGCACATTATATGTTTCCCGACATTTCTCAAATAGCTCGTAATAGCCACTTCCATTCCTTACTGCTCTTGCTCTTATAATTAGCCATCTCCTTATGTATTTCAATAAGCCTCTGAAGGTCGCGATGGTTCCAATTTGTTTTATGAAAACCCTTTTCACCTTTCTTTCGATTAAGTCCTATTCTCTGATTATTCCTAAAAATCAAAACGGCTTCCTTCCAAAGCTCGAAATCAAACCGTTTTTTACCATGAAGACTATGCCTCTCAAAAAAAGGAACTATTTTGTTAGAAAGATCAGTAATTTTATTTACTGAATAACGAGCCTGATCTCTTTTAGATACACTAATCTTACCACACCCCAAACTTAACTGAATCTTTTTAAGCAAATCCAAGTCGTCCGCTCGCAATACAATCGCAAACTCAATATCCCAATAAAAATAAACGGGTTTATTTTTACGATCATGCCTGACATCACGCCGAAACTTTAAAGCAAAGCAACCCTCGCCATCAACAAAACCAGCGATATAATCTCCGGGTAATTTTTCCACTATTTAATTTTATCACAGTCGCACAATCAACCCAATAGACAATATCCACAACTCTAAACCACCTCTGCATTATAGCATTGCTCGCAATAAACAATTTCTTTTCGATCTGGCGCATAACTCGTTTCAAATTCGCTGGGGCACTTATTATCTCCATGAAAATGAGCGGCGGTATTTTTGTAGGTTTCATTTGTAGATTTTTGACCAGCACACTGACATTCACGCTTCCATAATTTATAAGGAGTGTTGCGATTTAGCCTCGCAAAATGACGACAATTCGGACATAAATCAGGAATGGGTAAGTTTAAGATTTTATAGAATTTAAATTCTGAAGGGGTTACTTTGAAAGCTTTTGTACACTGCTCATTGCAAGCACCATGATGGCGGCAACTTATAATTTCTCTTACGATTGATTCCAAAGTATTACTAATATTGTCTTCAAGGTCATCAGCTTGAATAGTTGGAGTGTGGGATTTCTCGGGGAAATTTTTCCAAGTAAAACCTTCCAGCTCCGCCTTTTCGCTTGTTAAGGGATAGTAATCTTGAGCAATGCTTTCGTTGTACGCGAATGGAGAGAGTGTCGCTGGAAAAAATTCTCCGTATTTATAAGTTTTATTATTTTTATCTAAGAAGGGCATCTCTTCCATATGCTTGATAATCTTAGCTATAAGAGAAGCGTAATCTTCTCTCGAGTATTTTTTGTTTAGGATACAGTATTCTCCTTTTTTAAGTCCTACGCATCCGAAAATATTTGATGAGCCAGTGCATAGATCGCAGTAGGTTGCGTCTGAAATTCCTTTAAAACAAAAATTGGAAAATTTAATATTATAGGCTTTATAGAAAACAGACTGACATTCGTGAAGAATTCCCGCGTAATATCCGGACGCGTAGGCATCGGAAATATCGCTATCGTAGTTAGACCAGATCGTGTAGTAAGCTGACTTACTTTCGTTCATTCCGAAACATTGATGTTGGTCCGAGCTATTAAAGATAAAGTTTCCGTTGGCTTTTTCTGATTTTTGAATATAGGCATATTTTCGTGGATAATTCTCTGAAAACTTCCTGAATTTTTCCTCAAGTTCTTTTGAAGCTTTTCTTGACCCGATATTAAATAATTCTATTTTTTTCTTATAATCCTCTTTAGTGTAAGGTTGATTAAATATATGATAGGACTTATTTCTTAAATTCACGCAACCAAAACAATCCTGGCAGCCAATACAGTCGCGAAGAAAATGTGAGTTAATGCAGTTTTGG
The DNA here is from genome assembly GCA_038058095.1 of Patescibacteria group bacterium. GTDB lineage: Bacteria > Patescibacteriota > Minisyncoccia > UBA6257 > 2-01-FULL-56-20 > VMFW01. The sequence goes on from JBBUBW010000004.1 coordinate 13,157, forward strand.
CATCCATACGAGTGTTTTACCCCGTAGCAACCTTGGCAATATATGGTTTCATAACACAATTCGTTTTCCCAACCATAAAAGCTGTCTAGTACTCTTTTTGATTTAACTAGATACCCGGAATACATACAGTCCTCGTCGAAATCTGCCTCGAAGACGAGATAACAATTTTTCATATCCTCAACGATATTTGTATAATCGCTATCTTTATTGTTGCCCGTAATTAAGAGACTTAGCCTTGGAACAATTTCTATTAACTCATTAAATTGCTTAAAAAATGGTTTAGAAAAATCGTAATCTCTCGCATATAGAAATGGATCCCATTTATCAGAATACCAGCAGCTATGACAATACACGGGAAAAGGTGTCCCACGGTCGTACATTGATATAGTCTCCTTTCCACAAAGATTACATGGCCTTTTATAAAGCGTTCTTTCGTTCCTAAAGACCATTCTTCTTATCGTTCTGCACCCAGGACACCAAGTAGGCGGAGGGACTTTTATTTTTTCGTAAAAATCAAAATCATCCGATTCAATTGCAAAATCACTTTTACAATTCTGACAACTTCTCACTTCCTTATTCATAATTCTTTATTCACCATTCAGTATTCATATTCTTATCCCCTACCCTAAGAAGTTTCTAAAACGGCCAGACTTTTTTCGCAAAATCGATAATCAAATTAAAAATGTTCACCAATAAATTTCCGATTTCTTTTAGAAGATCGGCTACATAAAGCCCGGTAATGCCGTGCACCCAGCCATCAACCGTGCTAAAAATATTTAAAAACTGGCTCTTAAGCCAGGCAAAATCTGAAATCCTTTCTACTACATTGCTGACAATATTGAACGCCCCGGTAAAAAAATTAGCAATCGGGTTAAAAATCTCTCCCACTGTTTTGCTCGGAGCTTGGCCACCGATTAGTGTCTCGTCTTGGGCGGCCAGAATCGGCCTTAAAACTATTAAGCAAAGAAATAAAACCCCAACCGCGAAAATTAAAAACCAAAATCGGTCATATCGTCTCATCAAATAATTATACAACTCCAAAAACGAAAAGTAACTATAAATAATCCTCAGGATTTACCACCACTCCAACCGGCACCAATCCCGTCGCCGGAGGAACTGATTTCATAATAATGCTTGGCGACCAATAAAGCCCAAAATGGAGATGGGGACCAGTAGAGTAGCCGGTGTTGCCCGAATAGCCGATAAGGTCTCCCCTTTTAACCGCAGCTCCTTTTTGAACTATCTGTTTCGAGAGGTGCGCATAGAGCGTGGCCATATTGTTCGGATGTTCGATCAAAATATATTTACCGTATTGATATTTTTTCCAACTACTGCGGTCGTTATTATCAACAGCAATGACCTTGCCCTCTTCGGCGGCAAAAACAGGCGTGCCGAGCGGAGTGCCTATATCTAGTCCGTTATGAGGTTTTCCGCGGTAAAGATTTGAGATTTCTCCCATATGCTGAGTGATGATTCCAGTCCCGCCGTCCTTACGTAATTTAACCGGCCACTCGAAAACACCGGATCGCTTAGTTGGTAGAACACTTACGTCAAATTTCGCTCGAAGTTCGCTTTCAAATTTGGAAATCTCATCTTCAACCTCGTTTTGCTTCTTGCGCAAATCCTCAAGGTCTTTTTGATATTGGCTTTCTTTATTTTGAGTCTGCGCCAATAAAGTTGCTTTTTCGCCTTCTTGATCTTGGATAATTGATTTTCGATTTTCTAAATTTTTGCTCCGAAGGCTAATCTCAACTTTCTTTGCGCTAACACTATCAACTTTCACGATTTTATCGCCCTTTAAAGTTTCGAGGTTTCCGATATCCGCCCCCAGCTGCAAACTGGTATCCGATAGCGCCTGAACATCTGAAACGCTTTCAGCCAAACTATTCCCATTTAAAAGAACGGTCAGTAAATTCACTTGATCGTTCCGGCTGATTTCTCGAAGCAACTCCGCGATCGATTTTTTCTTTTCATCCATCGAAATCTCAATATCTCTTATATCATAATTTAATGAATCAATTTCTAAAGTTAATTTCTGAATATTGATTTTGTCGGATTTAATATTCAAATTCAGCTGAGAAATACTATTTTTTATATTTGTGAGCTCTTTTTGCAGGCTCACGCGTTCGGTCTTAGCGCTCTCTAGCTTATTTTGGGTGGCAATAAGCTGTGCGTTCAACTTCTCTAACTCTAGGTTTTGAGTCTGAATTCTAGCTTCAAGCTCTGCTCTATCCGCCGTTGCGCTGTCGGTTCTGCTTGAAGATGCGCTTTGCGCAAAAACTAAAGCTGCCGGAAACCAGAAAAAAACAATAACTAATACGATTGTAAATTTAGAATAGTATTTCATTATTCACTAATTTTCTGAATCCCCAAAGAAACACGGCGCAACACCTCATTTTTTCCAAGAATCTCCGCAATAATAAGTGGATCAGGCGAAGCCACTTTCCCCGAAAGAGCTGTCCTAAGCGGCCAAAAAACCTCTCCCCTACTCCGGCCCTCCGCTAGCTTTGCCATCGAAGAACTTAAAACTTCCTGCCTAAAGTCTAATTCGGAAATACTCGAAAAAACCTCTTTGATTTTTGAAAGCGCAATTTCAGCATCTGGCAAGGATTGATCCTTCCATTTCAACAAATTAACCTCGTAATTCGGAAGTTCAAAAAAGAAATCGGTTTCGATAAAAAAATCCTCAAGAGTTTGCAGGCGCTCTTTCTCAATCTCGATAATTCGCAAAATAAAATCTCGAGGAGCTGAAATCTGGTGTTTTTCAAAAGACGGCCCTAGTAAATCCAAAATTTCTTCGTTGGTAAGTTTCCGCACGTATTGATTATTCATCCACCGTAATTTTTCTTCGTTAAAAATCGCCCCCGATTTTTGGACCCGGCCGATATCAAACAAACGCGCTAATTCTTTAAGTGAAAATATCTCATTACTTCCTTCCGGGTGCCAACCCAAAAGCGCTAAAAAATTCACAGTCGCCTCCGGCAAATATCCTTTTTCCCGGTAACTTAAAAGCGACGTTTCGGATTTCCGCTTCGAAAGTTTGCTTCTATCTGGAGCTAAAATTAAAGGAATATGCGCGTAAATCGGTGTTTCAAACCCAAGCGCTTTCTGAATTAAGAGTTGTTTTGGTGTATTTGAAATGTGGTCCTCTCCCCGAATAACATGGGTAATTCCCATCAAGGCATCATCAACCACCACCGCGAAATTATAAAGCGGGCTGTCTAAATTTTTTGCGATTACGATATCACCAAAAAGAGCAGCGTCAAACTTAACTCTCCCGCGAATCAAGTCCTTAAACTCGGCTTCAATCTCAGGAACAACAAAACGAATCACTTGTGGTTCTTTGCCTTTTGGCGGAGCTGTTATATCCCGGCAGTGTCCGTTATATTTTTGAGGCAAACCCTCTGCTGTCATTGCTTCTCGCTGAGCATCGAGTTCTTCTTTCGCGCAGTAGCACCAATACGCTTGCTTTTCGCTCAAAAGTTTCTCAAGATATTTTTTATAAATTCCAATTCTCTGGCTTTGGCGATACGGACCAAAATCACCTAGATCTTTTTTATGATTTTTAGGATCAGGTCCTTCGTCCCAATCTAAACCGAGCCAGCTTAGTAATTCGATAATTTCCTTTTCAAATTTTTCTTCCGATCTTTCCGTATCGGTATCTTCTATCCGCAAAATAAATTTCCCGCCTTGCCCGCGGGCAAAAAACCAATTAAAAAGAGCTGTTCTCGCGTTTCCTAAGTGCAATTGGCCGGTTGGAGACGGCGCGAAACGCACCCTTATTCCCTTTTTTGGACTTGGGCTCATAAAGCATATTTTAACATGCCCACCCTTTATTTTAAAGGGTAATTTAATGTGCGCCCCGTAGGAAATTAAGTATTTTCCGCAATAGTAATTATAACCCTAAAAATTCAAAGTTAATTTCATATTCCAGTAAAAGTTGGCTAATAGAGAAAATACTAGATTTTCTTTATTTCCTACGGGGCCAAAAAAAATCAAGACTCAAAACCCAGCAACGAAAAAATCTCCACCGCTATCTTCTCGGCCGCGTCCGGCTTTAAAAACCCGGCGGAAGCGCTACTCATTTTTTCAAGTAAAGAATGATTTCCTAAAATTTCCTTAAGTTGTCCCAAAAAAATTCCTGAAAGTAAATTTTCCTCTTCAATAATTATCCCGCCCCCAGCTTTAGTGAACTCCAAAGCATTAACTCTTTGGTGATCGTTTGCAGATTCATCTAACGGGATAAGAATCGCTGGTTTCCCGAAAGCGGCAATTTCAAAAATTGTTCCTCCTCCCGCCCGAGCCACCACGAGATCAGCGGCTATAAATGCTCCCTTTAGCTCCTTATTAAGATAAGGAATAGGATGATAGCGGTGTTCCAATTCTTCTTTAAGAGAAACTCCGAACATGGCAGCACGGGATAATTTCTTCACCTCAAAGAAATTTTCGGCGCCAGTTTGGTGCAAAACCTGAGTCTCCTTAGTAATTTTCTCAAGATTTCCGAGTATAAACTCATTAATTCGTTTTGACCCCTGGGATCCGCCTAAAATCAAAGTTAAAAACTCGCCTCCTTTAAAACCTAGTTCTTCCTTCGCTGCACTCTGAAGGTAGCGTTCGCCTAACAAATCTCCGCGTATTGGATTCCCAGTCCACGATACTTTTCTTGAATCAAAATAATTAGTTGCTCTTTCAAACCCAACCGCTACTTTTTTAGCGAATTTAGCAGACAAAATATTCGTCACCCCTGGAGCAGCATCTGATTCGTGAATTAGAATGGGAATTCGATAAAACCAACCAGCCAAAACAACCGGCAAAGCCCCGGATCCCCCTTTGGAAAAAATAACATCCGGCATAATCCAATAAACCTTCCACAAAGCCTGAAAAATACTTAGGAAAAATTTTGGCAAGTCAAAAATATTCGCTAAAGAAAAATATCTCCGTAACTTAGCAACCCACAAACTGTGCATTTGAACACCCTGAACATCAAATAAAACTGCGCTAAAAACATCCACTCGCCCCAAATAGTGGAATTCCAAATCGAAACCGGCTTTAAACGCCAACTTTTTTAAACCTTCGCAAACCGCCACTAATGGATAAATATGCCCCCCGCTTCCGCCCCCCGCTAAAAGAATTAATTTTTTATCTTTAGCCATAATTTAATTTCGGGTATACCCCGTAGGAAATTTAATATTTTTCGTAGTTGGCAGTACTAATCCTGAAATATTCAATAACATAAATGAGTTAAATTTACGGTTTTGGCTCAAAAATATTAAGTATTTTCTCGTCCCGTAGGAAATTGCCGGAAAAGTATTCTGTATATGGAAAGATAGCGTTTTTTGAAAACTATGTTGTATTTAAGTCCTTTTAAATTATTATGCATTTTGACGGCAAACGCTTTATTTCCTACGGGACTCTCCATTTCCTACCGGGTATACCTTGAAATATTACCAATAATTCCGCTCATAATTAAAAAAACCGCCAAAGCCGTACCTCCGTAACTAATAAAAGGCAAAGGAACCCCAGTAATCGGAATCAAGCCAGAAATCGCGCTAATGTTTACAATTGACTGGATCGCGATAACCGACGCAAAACCAATAATTAAAAGTTGCCCGAATTGATCACGCAAATTTCTCGACAGCCAAAAAATCCTAAAAACCAAAACGCCAAAAATTGCCACTAAGCTTCCGGCCCCAATAAAACCCAACTCCTCGCCAGCCACCGCAAAAATCGAATCATCAATAGGCGCGGGCAAATAATTGGTTTTAGTTTTTGACTCACCGAAACCCACACCGCCAATCCCTCCTGAACCCATTGCAATCAAAGCCTCGTTTAAATGATAACCTGAATTCTGCAAATCTTTCTCTCCCCTAAAAAATCCCACTACTCTATCTAATCGATACGGTGTGAAATATACAACGAGCGTCAGTCCGACAAGGCCAATTGCTCCAATTATTACAAGAAATTTCAACTTTGCCCCACTTAAGAAATAAACAATCAATCCCGCCCCAACTAAAATAACCACCATACTCGTAGCGGGCTGTAAAATCAAAAGCACAGCCATAAACCCCAAAATGATTATAAATGGCAAAAAACCTTCAGAAAAACTTTTGCCCCTCTGCATCCTAGGATTACTGAGCCAAGCCGCCAAATAAACCATAAAAGCCAATTTCAAAAGTTCCGCTGGCTGAAAAATCAGCGGCCCAAAATGCAGCCAACGAGTCGCACCCCCTCCCGCTACCCCGAATTTAGTAAAAACTAAAGCCAAAAGTCCGAGACAAAAAATTAAAAACGGCAAAGCAAACTTTTTTAGATATCCATAATTCAATTTATAAAAAACAAAAAAACCGATTACTCCCACTAAAAGCCCGTTGGCAAGTTGGTGTTTTAAATAGTAATAACTATCGTTAAATTTAATTTTGCCCAACTCAGAAGACGCGCTTGAAAGCATTACTAATCCAAATAAAGTCAGAATAAAAACCAACGCTAAAAAAAAGTAATCTGGGTGATGTCCGGATTTAGATTTAATTCCAAACATAAAATAAAAAATTAGTGGCGCAAAACTTGGCCGTTAAACACATTAGAAAATTCACCGTTCTTTACGGCTACTTGCCCATTTACAACAGTGAAAAGTACTTCGCTTCCTTTAAAGCCCGTCAAATCGGCAAAATAACCCGCTTTTACCACTCCCCTATTCTTTAGTCCTAACTTTCTCGCTGGTTCAAATGTTATTTTCTTAACCGCATCCTCAATCGTCATAATTTTATCGTCTTGAACCCAAGATAAAAACTTAGTGAAGGTTGACGTCGCCCTCTCGGGTTTAAGAGTTTTTATTTTCGCGTCCACCGGCAGGCTGGCGGCGTTTGAAGCTACAAACGACCTCTTTGATTGAATTGCTCGTCGGATTAAGTACTCGTTGGTGTTTGAATAAAAAATACTTCCTTGAAAATTAGTCGTTTCCATAAGCTTAAGAAGTGTTTCTTCGTAAGTTTTAAGTGAATAAAGTTTCTTTAGATCAACGAGAGAATAACCAACCAGAGAATTATTCCCCGGCGCCTGTGCCACGATAAACTCTTTAGGGTCAATCTTAGGCATGTCTTTTAAAATCTTGCCACGCAACCAAGAGTCTTGCAGGCTCATACTCATAACCTTAAGGTCGTCTTTCTGTGCCCAGCTCGGCAAAAAAGTATACAATTTTAAAATTCTAATTTTTGAAGGATACAAGCTGAAATGAAAATCGAGAGTCTCGGGCAATTGTTCAAATCTATTTAACGCTTGCTCGTATTCTTTTTCAAAATTTTGTAAAGGCAACAAATGACTAATAAATGTTTTGGCTCCTGTTTCGTTTGCAATTTTTACAGCCTCCTCGACAGACTGAATTAAATCGTACGTATCATTGCGAAGATGAGTGGCGTAAACTGCATCCGCTTCTTTAACAACTGAGGCTAAAAATTTTATTTCACTATATGGTGTCGCCCGATTCTGAACATAGCTTAGCGCAGTAGAAAATCCGAAAGCTCCGTCCCGAAGAGCCTGCTCCAACATTTTTGCAAAAATCTTGAGTTCGTTTTTTGTTAAATCTCTAGGAGCTCCTCCAATAATCGCCTGTCTAATTGTTGTATGCCCAACTAAGGTTGCGAAATTCACTCCCAACCGCCGCCTCTCTAATACCTTTAAAAATTCACTCACTGAGTGCCAATCCACGTTCACCTGTCGCGTATCGGTCCAATCTTCAATTGATTCCAAATTCCCATAAATCAGCGGAGCAAGCGATGCCCCGCATAAACCACCGACAATCGTTGTCACTCCCTGCTTTAAAAAATCGTCCTGAGAAGGATGTGAGAAAAGGCTTAAATAGTGATCAGACTCGGTATCGATATCAATAAATCCCGGAGATAAATAACAGCCCGCGCCCTCGATTATTTCATCAGCTTTCTTGCCGGGAAAACGCCCAATGGCCGCGATTTTTTCACCGCTTACGAAAACATCCAGCCGGTCCGGCAATTTTTGATCACTACCCAAAATCTGAACATTCCTAATTAATAAGGTCATTGCTCTCTCAAGTAATTATACCACGCTCCTACCCCAAAAAATAAGGAAGAACCTCTGGATCAATGAAAAACAGACAATTTCCCATTATTAACGATTAATTTCAATGTTCCACCTTGGTCAGTTCTAAAAATCTTGGCTCCAACCGTCGCCAATCGATCTAGAGCATCTTTAGTTGGGTGTCCGTATGTATTTTTTCCCACACTGATGACGGCGATTTTTGGTTCAACTGCCTTTAAAAAAACATTCCCTGACGAAAATTTTGAACCATGATGAGCCACCTTTAAAATATCAGCGTGAAGCGTTTCGGGTCGATATTTTTTTACCAAAAAATCCTCAATGTTTTTGCCGATATCGCCAGTCAAAAGCAACTTCACTCCCCTAGTTTCAACTAAACTTACAAAAGCGGTGTCGTTCAACTCCGCGCTCCCAAGCATCTCGGGAAGGGGGGCAAGAAAATTAATCCTGGAATCCTGATAAGAAATTTTATCGCTCGCTCCCAAAGTTATTATTGGAATTTTTAGCGCCTTGGTTTTAGCCAAAAATTCACGCCACTCCGGAATCTCTCCTTCGCGCCCGTTTACAATAAAAGCGCCGAAGCGATAACGATCTAAAAGATAATTAAAGCCGTTAAAATGATCCAATTGGGGATGAGAAATTATCGCCAAATCAATATATTTGCCCTTAGCCCCGCCCCTCTCGAGTGATTTAATAATTTTCGAGTCTGGACCGGCGTCAGTCAAAATTTTCACGCCCCCGGGAAAAATCACTAATGTGGCATCCCCTTGTCCGACGTCCAAAAAATCAATTTCCGAATGCTCCTGCGGCCGATTAAATAAAATCGCCACCCAAACGGTAAAGTTCAGGAATATCAAAGCCACTATAATTATCGAACTAAGACTGTCAAATTTTTTTGCCATAATTCTTATAAATTATAAACCCGATTAGCACTGCGTAATAAATCACAATAACCGAATAAGAAATAAAAGCTCCTCCAACAGGAATGCGGATCCAGGAAAAAATGCGAATAACTTCAACCTGATACCAAAGCAAAATCGAGGCAAATTTCGATACCAAAAATCCAAGCGGCATCAAAATTGACCCAAAAAAAGAAAGCAGAAATCCGAAAAACATCGTGAGCGGCACCACTTCCAAAATCAAAACATTAGCCAAAATCGAAGTCAGTGAAAATTGACCAAAACTCTGAATTAAAATCGGCGCCACAAAAAGTTGGGCGGAAAAAGTCGAAAGTGCGTTTTCCCTCCAGCCAAAAAAACTCGGAGCCCGTTTATCCAATCGAAAAATCATTTTCAAAATCGGCTCCAAATATAATATCCCCATTAAACTTAAGAAAGAAAACTGAAAACCGATATCGTAATGCAAAATAGATGGATTAACGAGCGCCATCACCAAAGCCGTTAAAGTGAGGATTCGAAAACCATCGTGCGGTCGGCCGATTTCGCGAGCGAGTAAAACCAAGAAACCCATAATGGCCGCCCTCACTACCGACGCCTCGGCGCCAACCATCAGCACGAAAAGCAAAATAATTCCTGCCGTCAAATAAAAAGTTTTTCGCCTCGAAATATATCGATTAAAAACGAAAAAGATCGCGGAAACCAATATAGCGATGTTATAACCCGAAAGAGCCACAATGTGTGTCGTTCCGCTTTGGCTCATTTGCGCCTTGAATTCAGACGTGAAATCTCCCCTAAATCCGAAAGTAATTCCGGAAATTAAAGCCGCCTCATCCTGATTGAGTAATTTTCTAAAAACCGCAATTTGTCCTTGTTTAAAATTTAAAAGTTTTTCCTTTATCCAAAATCCTTTATGTTTTTCGATTAAAGACGCGGATGGGAAAAATGAAATTGGGTTTAAATATGCTTCAGTCGGCGCCTCAATTATTCCTGAAAATCCAATCTTATCTCCATAATCGAATTTAGGTGAAAGTGGCGCGAGCACCGTGGCCTCGCCTTTAAGCGGTAGATCAAGCTTCACCTCAATCTTTTGAAATTTCTCGTTTAGCGCCGGTTCTCCACTTACCACTCCCGAAAAATTTAGCGCTTTGCCAAAAACAACATTCTGTCTTTCGGTTCCGAAATTGTAATAAAAATTATAATAAAAAAATCCCACTCCAAGTGAAATTAATAAAATAGCCGTAAACTTTAAAATCCGTAATAGCTTGGTCTTTGAAAACCAAACGTGGAACCCTACTAGGACAAAAACTAAAAACAGAATTTCAGTAACATAAAAACTCCAACCCGAACTGGCCGCGAAAATCCCAAAAAGAAAAGTGATTATTCCAGCTAAAAATGCCGTCCCTTTCGCCATTCTTCAATTTTTTTGTGGTCGCCGGACAAAAGAATTTTAGGCACTTCCCATTTTTTCTTTGATTTGGACGGAGTGAAAACAGAAGGTTGTGTGTAAACCGGATAAGAACCTTTTATTTCCTCAAGCGACTCAAATTTTCCCAAAAATCCCGGCAAGAATCGGCTTACGGCTTCAGTTAAAATCAAAGCTGGCAGCTCTCCTCCGGACAAAACATAATCCCCCATCGAAATTTCTTCATCAGCAACATAATCCGCCACTCGTTCATCCACCCCCTCATACCGTCCGCAAATCAAAATCAACCGATCATATTTCACCAATCTCTGCGCGACTTTTGAATCAAACTTCTTTCCCCGTATGCTAAAAAGAATCGTCCTCGTCTTTAACTTAACCTTTTTTCTTGATACTTGATACTTGATACTTGATACTGCCCGCTGAATCGGTTCGATCTTTATTGCCATCCCCGGCCCCCCTCCAAAAGGCCGATCATCAACACGTTTTCTCTTATCCAAAGAAAAATCCCTTAAATCATGGACTCGAACGTCAATTAACTTATTTTTTTGGGCGCGCCGGATTAAAGACTCGTTAAGATACGAGTCAAAAATATCTGGGAAAATCGTAATAATATCAAACCGAATGTTTTTCCTCTCCTTCTTTATTTTCATTTTGCTCAGATTTCGCTTCGGCTTCATCGTCTGTTTGATTTACTAAAGCCATTGCAATTGATTTCCTTAGCTCGTCAATATTCACATCGCTCGGCTTTTTAGCTCGAGGAATTTTATCGTCCGTTTTTAGTTCATTAAGAGAAAGGCGCGGCTCGCCCCCATCTTCGTGCTTCGACGCCGCTTCTTCCACTCCCTTTCTTGAAGGCCTCGCCAATCCCGGCCGCCGCAACTCCTCGCCTTTCGCTTTTTTAATCTCGCCCTTCGGAACCTCGAATTCAATTCCCATCCCCGCTAAATCTGAAAAATACTTATCTCCAGTTTCAGGGGCTTTTACCTTCACAACTTTAACTTTTGGAATTTCCCCCGCCTTAACTTTCGCCAAACACTCTCGGCAATAAATTGCCCTCCCCTCAGTCGGCACAAAGTTAATCTCGGTTGACTTTCCGCAAGAGGAACATCGGGCGGAAATTTTTTGTCCTTCGGGCAAAGCGTTCCCTGGTTTCTGTTCTGACGTTTCCTTGGTTGGAAAATCACCCATCATTCCACTCCAATCAGCAATCGCCTTTTCAACTTCCGCTTTAGGCATAGTATACATTCGTCTCGAAGTTTCGATTACTTTTTCCATCGTCACCGCGGAAGTTGGGACTTTGAATGGCGGCAAAGTTGCGGCCGAAAAAGGCCTCGAAGTCACTCCATCAACCATAAGCTTCAAATAAACCGAATAATTAGGTAAATTCACTATATCTTCCGGTAAAAATTCAGGAGAAAATTCCTGCTCTAAAAACTCGGCATCCAACGCTCCCACTCTAAAAATAATCATCGTTCCGCAGTTGCCAAAAACCGCGTCTCTAACCTTCGTAGAGACGTCTGTTACTAATTGCCCGATATACTGGTGGGCGATAATTAAATTCAGCCGATATTTTCGCGCCTCGGAAAGAATGCCTGCGAACGAATCGGTAGCAAAGTTTTGAAACTCATCAACATAAAGATAAAAATCAGTCCGATCTTCCTCTGGAATTCTCACCCTCTCCATCGCCGCGAGCTGAATTTTGGTAATAAGCATCGCTCCCAAAAGCGCCGAGTTGTCCTCCCCTATTCTTCCTTTTGAAACGTTCACCAAAAAAATTTTCCTCGTATTCATGATATCGAAAATATCAATCGTACTTCTCGCTTGCCCAACCACGTTTCTAATTAAATCCGTCGAAAGAAATTGCCCAACTTTATTTTGGATTGGCGCTATCGCTTCATTCCTAAATTGATCCCGCCACGCCTCAAACTCGTTCGTCCAAAAAGCCTTCACTACAGGATCTGTCACATTAAACAGAATTTTTTGGCGAAAATCTTTATCAACCAAAATTCGGTTAACACCTAAAAGCGTCGAATTCGGAGTTTCGAGAAGCGCCAAGATCGCATTATTCAAAATATATTCCATTCTAGCCGACCAAACATTCGCCCAAATTTTTGTAAAAATCGCCATCAACCCTGATGCCGCAAGGTGACGATATCTAGGGTCCGGAAGATCTAATGGATTAAAACCAATCGGATGGTTCATATCGGCGGGATTAAAATAAATCACGTCCTTGAGCCGCTCCTCCGGAATTTTGGCTAAAAGGCTTTCCACAAATTCTCCATGCGGGTCCACCACGCATACACCGTCGCCGTTAGTAATATCCTGCACCACCGCATTATGAAGCAACGCAGTTTTTCCAGTACCGGTTTTACCCATCACATACATATGCTGCCTCCTGTCCTTGCGCTTAATCCCAAAAAGTCGCTTCGTATTACGATAGTCTGTTCTGCCAAAATAAACTACGTCGCGTCGTGGTTCTACCATGTTGATGAAAATTATCCACCTCCATTATACCTCGAAAATCTTCCGCTTCAAAACATTGCTAGAAAAGCCCGATACCTATATAATTTCAAGAAGGGCTAAAGTAAGTTTCGGACATTCGGGTTGGCTGTGGGATCAATAATGTCTCTATTAATAGAGGCGATGTCCGAAAATACTTTCGCCCAGAACAATTATATGCCAAAAACCCTCGACCTCCTTTTCAATATTATTGTTTGGGCCGTTATCCCCTTAATTCTTTTTATCATTCTCTTGCTAACCAAGCGCACCTCAAGCGACCCGGACTTCGTCAAACAAGTCAAATCCATCAACTCGGGCTTCTGGGGTGGGATTACCTTAGTGGCTATTATTATTGTTTACAAAGTCGCAGGTTTTATCATAGGTGGCTTTCCTCATAACCCCATTTTCCAGGGCTTCGACCTTTGGATCACATTCGGAGCCAGTCTGGTCACTTTAATTCTCTTCGCGCTTAAACGTACCGTCGCTGGCAATAAAACCATCGGCTTGAGCGTTATGATTATCACCTCGCTATCTCTCTACTTTTTAATCGACTATCTCCTAATCCGCGAGAATAACTCCCTCCTGCTTTCAATAACCCTCGGCACCGCCTTCGGTGCCCTTCTCCACTTTGCCAGCTCACCAAAATCTCTCCGAGACTTTCTCGAAAGAACAAAGAAATAAAGTATCCTCGCCAACAACCGTATTTCAATTGTATTTCTACTGTATTTCAATCGCTTATCAATAATCATACCCTATTCTATTTTCTACTTACTACTTACTATTTTCTATCTTATTAGAACCTCTTCAAAAATTCTGTAAGCAATCCCACCGGCGCGCCGGTTGAACCCTTTGATAAAAATTCATTTTCAGTTGGCGTCATTCTTGGCGCCATATCAATATGCACCCAAGGTATCGCCATCTCCCCATTATTTGGTTTAATAAACTGCCACAAAAATATTGCGCCGCTTATCGCGCCTCCGTATCGATTTTTACCCATATTGGCTACATCGCCAAAAGTTCCCTTTATGTCTTCTTCATATTCCTCCCAGAGTGGCAAAGGCCAAACAAAATCCCCAACCGACTCTCCGGTCGCAACCAAGCACTCCTGAATTTTTTCACTGGTTGAAAAAATTGCGGAAGCTCTCTGCCCTAAAGCCGACATCGCCGAACCGGTTAAAGTCGCCACATCAACCACTAATCGCGGCCTATACTTTTTTGCGTATTCCAAAGCATCCGCCAAAATTATCCGCCCCTCGGCGTCTGTGTTTAGAACCTCGATTGTCTTACCGTTAATCGTAGTCAGCAAGTCGCCAGGATGATAACTTGAACCTGATGGCATATTCTCAACCGCCGGTACCAATCCCACGATATTTTTCTTAACCTTAAGCCGAGCCAAAGTCGCAATCGTGTGAATTACCACCGAACCGCCGGACATATCCATATGCATTTCATAAATCGAATTATCGGGCTTTAAATTCAAGCCCCCTGTATCAAACGTCACACCTTTCCCAACTAAAACCACCGGCTTCTCTCCGCGCGGGCCTTTCAAATATTCCATCACAATAAACTTCGGGCGCTCGGAAGATCCTCTGCCAACTCCCAAAATTCCTCCCATCTTAAGCTCGGCTAATGCATTCTCGTCTAATACAGTTACCTTCACGCCCCACTTTCGCCCCACCTCCATCGCCTCACTTGCCAACACCTGCGGTGTCATATCGCTCCCGGGCGTATTAGAAAGATTTCGCGCGTTATTAATTTCCTCACCAATTACCTCCCCCGCCCCTAAAGCTTCAGCCAGTCCATTTTGTTTTAAAACTAAAACCTCAATTGTCTGGACGAAAGACCACCCTTCCGCCTGCGGTGTTTTGTATTTAACAAATTCATAATTCGCCATTTGAAAATTCGTTGCCAAAACCTCGGCTAAGAGTTTTTGATTTTCCCGATTATCTTTGGCTAAAAAATCATTAAAATTCACCGCTAGGTCCCTAATTCTCTCGCGTCTAGCAACTGAAACTACGCGGCGAGCCGCTATTATCGCTCGCCGGTTATTAAACTTCGTCTTCTCGCCAATTCCAATTACTAAAACTTTAAGACCGGAAGGTAAGACAAGCGGATGGCTGTGCTCTTTTTTAACCGGAAAATTCTTTTGAAAATTAATTAAATATTTCTTATCGTCAGCCGATAAGAACTTAAAAAACTCGTGACGATCAATCCGATCTTCATCTTTTACCAAAAACACCGGAGCTACTCCCTTTGAAATTGTTTTGCTTAATTTTATTTCCATATTAATAAACTAAAAATCCTAAAAAATTTGAGATTAAAATTTTGCTTTTGAAACCATCATCGCAAAATACATCGAGAAAATCGAATTTCAAAACATTCGGGCTGGCTGTGGGATCATTAACGTCTATACAAATAGAGGCGATGTTTTGGAATTCGATTTGAGAGATCTCAAACGACACAACTAGTCAGCCATTCCTTATATTCCCGATTTAGGCGATGAAGCGCAAAAGAAGCAATACAAGGCGTTTTGTAACTATGAAGGCTGCGGACAATATCTTCGGCTTCCTGAACCTTCGAATCAATCGTTTTTACAATCATCGAAGTCTCGTCCGTCTCCCTCAACTCTCCATCCCCCCCTCCGTAAACCGACTGAATCGGAAAGATATTCACGCACCCTGCCGCTTTCTTTTTTACAAGTTGCCTGGCTATCCTAACCGCCTCTTCGTGATTTTTACACGTCACGTAAATAAAAACCATTAGACAAACCCCCTAAGATTAGCACTGGGGTAAAATTAGCGACCTTTACCCTCCCAAGTTTTCGGACCTAAACATTTTATTGCTAATAAAAGCTTAGACTGGAGATGTTTATCATTTATCTTAAATCACTTTTTTCCGAAAACTTGGGAGGGCTTACCCCTGTACTAATTAAGGAACCTGTTTGAATCCCCTAATTCCTTAATTAGTTCGGGGGCTCTCAATACAACGATACTAAAGAGCTTTCGTCACCATATTATAAGCACAATTACCAAAATATGACAAGTTTTAACCCTAAATTATTTCAGCGTTATAACACTCCTCGCAATATATAATTTCGGCCCTATCCGGCGCGTAAGTAGTCTCAAATTCACGAGGACAAGAATTATCACCGTGGAAATGTTTAGAGAAATTTTTATACGCTAATTGTGATTGGTGATTTGCGCTTTGCGCTCCAGCACACATACATTGGCGCTTATACCATTTCATAGGATTGCGCAGTTTCACTCTTTCGCTATGTCGACAGTTAAAACACAAACGTGGTATTGGAAGACTAAAACGTTTATAGAAATTTAATTCACGCTCGATAAGTCTAAAAGCGCGCTTGCAGGCAGCACACTGAATTGTTTCTTTTAAAATATTCACGGATATTTCATTTATATGATCTTGAATATTTTCGGACGCGAGGGTAGTCTCATATTCTTTTTGGTCTGGCTCCCTCCATTCGGCGCCAAAATCAACAACCTGAGCTACGGTCTTTGGGAAGTAATCAAAAGCAGAGCTTTCGTTATAAGCAAGAGGAGAAAGCTCTAAGGGGAAAAATTCCCCGTATTTATAAACCCTTCCATTTTTATCAACGTATGGCATTTCAGTCATTTGCTTTTTAATTTTAAGAACCATGGCCTCATATTCCTCTTTAGAATATCGCTTATTTAGAATACAATATTGTTTTTTTCTCAACCCAACACAACCAAAAAGATTAGACGAAGAATGACAAGACATTGAGTATTCAAGGTCGTTTACACCCGGCCAACAATCGAAACAAAATTTAAGATTCTTGCAATTTTCACCACAGCTTGAGCATTCATAGATCAATTCAGTATTGTTCCCCCAATTCGTGTAATCCCAGCAATCTTTGACACCCCTCGATAAATTTTGAGAGTAGCGAACGTTTTCCATCTCCAAAGCCTGATAGGAATAAAGCACATTTTTTGAGCGATAAACATACTCCCCGACTACGTTTGTGTTGAAAAATCCCCCGCTTACATACTTCCTTGGATATGCTAACCGAAAATTTTCAACCTTCCGCTTAATTTCGGCGAGGGATTGATATGACCCTAAATTAAATTCCTTAATCTTTTTTACATAGTCCTCTTTAGAATAAGGCTCATTAAAAATATGATACTTCTTATGGCGTAAGTTTATGCAACCAAAACAATGATCGCAATCAACACATGTCTTAAGAAACCACGACTCGCGGCAATTTGTTGAGTCAATATTAAAAAAAGAATTGTAGTTATGGCTGGTATTGAATTCTTCATAGGATAATTCAGATTGTTCACATTGATAAAAATCAACGCAGTCCTTCATGCCCAAAGCCGCCACCCCATACATACAATCAGTGTTTTCGTCCCCATTGAAGCAAAGATAGCAATTTTTAAAATAGCCCGCCATATTGCAATAGTCGCTGTTTACCATTTGTTGAACCGAGCGAGATGGCCAGGGAACAGCCCGCATTAACTCCTTAAATTGCTCGAAAAAAGGTACGGAAAAGTCGTACTCTCGGCCATATTCCATTGGATCCCAGTTATCCGACCACCAATAATCATGATCATAGATTTTTATTGGAGATTTTTCTGGATAAGTGGAAAATACCTCCTTCCCGGCTAAAGCTTCTTTTTTACGGAATAAATTTCTTTCCGCCCAAAATATGTGCCGGCGAATCGCTCGGCACTCCGGGCACCACGTAGGCGCCGGCACTTCCACCTTCTTGTAAAACGCAAAATCATCCGATTCGATGACGAAATTTTGCTTACAATTCTGGCAAGTTCTGGTTTCGGTATCCATTAACCAATGTTAAAACAGCTCCGGATATTTTTCCAGTTAACCTTTAAATTTACTTGAGGAAAAGTGTTTTAAAAACATTCGGGTTGGCGGTGGGATCAATAATTTCTTTACAAATAAAGGCGATGTTTTTAAAACACTTTCTACTCACGAAATAACCTAAACATCACGTTCCACTTCCCAAACCTCTCGTCCTATATATCCATTCACCCATTCCAAATCTTTAAGCAATTTCTCCTCTCTCATTTTTTCCTCAACTGCCAGCTCTTTAGTCATCTTTGCTCTCCTCACTAAAGCCAACTCGCCTTCAATATCTTTTCTCAAAAGCAGAAATCCTCTCCTAATTGATTCTTCGGCCTCCTTTATCTCGCGCATTAACTTTGCCTTTTTAATCCGATGGTGATAGCTGTGGTAAAAAACGAAAACCAGTCCCGCCAAAAGCGCCGCGATAAGGATTAGTAAGAAAACCAAATACAAATTTTCATAACTAATTCTCTTCCCGCCGAACTGCGCCGCCGTTCTCCCCACCTCTAAATCCAGTTTCGAACTCGGAGGGCTCAACTCCTCCCCAAATTTAAGCTGGGTCCAAACAACGTATTTGCCGGGATCTAAAAATTCCGGCAGCGAATAAAACCACTCGCCATTTTTATCCGTCTTTATGGTATGACTGAGTGCCGCGCCTCCTTGCTCGTTTTGGATGTAAACGATCACCTGGGCTCCTGGCGCTCCTGATCTCCCGCCGATATACAAGATTTCATCATTTGAAATCAAATTTGGGAATAAGGTCACCATCGGCGGATCAATTGGCAAGCGCAAATCTTGAGCCGCTTGCGCCTGCAAACTTAATCCAATCAAAGCCAATCCGGAAACAACGATGGCTAAAATCAAAATTAAACCTTTGCCGTCGCTTGAGCTATATTCCTTTTGCTTTTCCTTAAGTTCTTGAATTTTCGGCGCGACCGTTGGATGGCTTAAAGCTCCCTCTTCTAAATGTTTTTCAACCTGCCGGTGCCAAAACCAAACCAATCTCCCCAAATAACCCAAACTGATAAGCGCGATCACTCCGAAAATCCAAATGTAGATCCACGGTAGAACAAAAATTCCTTTTATATTCAGCCCCTTTCCTTCCACAATCTCAAAAATTGCCGTGGTAATAGTGAGCCTAACTGAAGATTGAGTAAAATTGAGCGCGTGGTCATAAGCCCTAACCACCACATCATACCTGCCTAAATCCAGTTGCCGTGAGTAGGGCGATGTTGCCTCGACAAAAAAAGGCGTTTCATTCCCGCTATTTATTGTGCCCACGCTGGGTTTATCCAGCGGAATTATTTTTAGTTCAAAGTGATCGATTCCTGAAACCGCATCTGTTGTGTCAAAAGAAATAATCGGAAAATGATTTGAAGTTTTTTCACTAGGAGAAATATTGATGGAAAAAGACGCCGGAGGAGTGTTGTCCACATTAATCGCGTAATGGCTCACTCCACCCCAAACTCCGTCCCGAAGAGCCTTAATATGAAAATAATAAGTCCCGTCCGCCAAGTTTTTATAAGTTACGCCATTCCGCATTCCCTCCGAAATATCATCGGAGGTATCAACGGGCACATCATTTAAAACATAACTAAAACCTTGGGCGCCGGGAGGTGAGTCCCAACTAAACGTTGCGTTTTTTTCAACATACCATTTCTGCTGGTCGGGGTGAGTTGGCGAGGTTACAATCGGCCCGCCCGGCGGGGGCAAAGCCAAAGTATAAATACCGCTTGTTCTCTGCCCCAAAACGTCAGTTCCCCTGCCGTCATTTAAAAGCACCCGTGAAGTATCGAGCACTTTAAGGATTGCCATCCCCGTGCTCTTCACTCTGAATGTTACAGTCGAAATTAAACCGCTTTCAGTATTAATTCCCGGACTCGGAATCGTTCCCCGAAATTTCAAATTCCCGCTCTCATTCGAATAAGTCGGTTGATTAACCCAAATCTGAATTAAAGATTTCCCGGCCGTGGGAGAAACCACCTGCAACTTATCTGTCGGGAAACTTAAATTTGCTTCAATGGCATTTATCGGCTGCCCCCCGGTGTTCACATAAACAGAAACCGTAAATGTGCTCCCAACTGTAAATGTTCCGGAGACTGGTCCGACAAAAATTGAAGCGCTACTCACCGCGAGAACCGGCGTTCCGCTAAAAAACAAAGCAAAACTTGCGCCACAAATTAAAACCAAACTAGCGGCAGATAGTCTTCTAACCATTACTCCTATTATTATAAACTTTTCTGCGAATTAATCTGTTTATAACCAATATCGCCGCCAAAACTATCACAAACCATAAAAGGAAATAAGACTTCACGAGCGCGCCCCAATCATAAATTGTTCTTTGCGTCACATTGCCGGCGTTATCAATAGCCTTAATTTCAACCGCCCATGTTCTAAGCGGCAAAGCTGACGGATTTTGCGCCTTCTGAAATTCGCCCCACCAAAACCATCTCATTTCGCGATATAAAATCTCCTTTACTCCTGAAACATCATCTTTGATTAAAAAACTTAAAAGCTTTCTCCCTGAGGTGATTGGATCTTTAGTTAAATTCAAAATAACAATCTCCGGTGGCTTAATATCATTAAATTCAATTTTATGTGGAATCGTTCCGACTGCTTCTCCGATTTTAATGTCGATTGATTTAAAACCCGGCACCACTTTCGTTCCCTTGCCATCAGCTAAATAAACCTTCGGCTCTGAAAAATTCAAAGTCTCGTTGCCAGACCGAAGCGCTTTAAAATTAATAATTGAAATAATTCCGCCTCGACCGGAAAATGGCTTTAAACTCGCCCCGGCAAATTTAATTGACCCGCCTTCAAAAACCTGCGGCTCCTCTCTCTGAACATCAATGATTGAGTTAGCGCTATTAAACCCAATCACCTGCAAGTTATCAGTTGGATACTTAAGAACAAACGAATAAGCGTTCAAAGGTTGGTCGGAATCAATCAGAATTTCCACCGAAAATTCATCTCCAACTGAAACCCCGTCGATGGGTCCTTTAAAATATAAACCCGTGGCCGCCTCAGCCGCTACCAGCGGCACACTAATAGACACGAATAAGAAACAAATTAACGCTAAGAATTTTTTAGACATAGTTTTCTATCATTTGTAAAAATAAACCTTTTTATATAAAGCCGAACTGAAGAAAAATTAACAAGATACCCTAACTCATAATCACTATTTCTTAAGTAGTCATATAACTGATTGACTAAATGGGACGGTAAATTTGGCGACGCTTTAACCTCTAAAATAATTTTATTATCGATTGTAAAATCCGGTCTATACATACCAAGTATTTTACCGGTTTTAGGAGAAAATATCTTAATCGATTTCTCCTGTTCAAAATCTATACCTCTCAAATTAAATTCCTCCGCCAAAGCTTTTTGATACACCGATTCCTTATGACCACTCCCAAGCCCCTTCCTCACGTCCATTACTGCTCCTTGAATCTTATAACTTAAATCCTTATGTAGTAATTCTTTTTTCATTAGTTTTTAGTGTTTTTTCGTTTTCACTTCGTCCAATTTCGTGTGGCTAGTAAATAAATTTGCTTTGCAAATTTATTTACTAGCCAGTCCAATAGAACATCATCACCGAAACATCGGGGAAATCGACTATTCCATTATCATTAAAATCATAACGGCTAATCTCATTTCCCGTTCGGTCGTAGTAATAAAGCAAAATTGAAAGATCAACCAAATCCACCAAACAGTCGCCGTTTAAATCAACTTTTTGCAAAGTAATATCGTCGCATGGAGATATGGGCTTTTTTATTTCCGGCTTAATCAATTGCGGCAGCTTCAACGCCGGAAAAATCAATCCCCCGCCTCCAACGATAATTTTTGTCTCTCCCCCGCTCGACGGAGTAGACGTCGTCGCTGCTACCCCCGCCAAAGTTGGGTAGTTGCTATATCCGTCCAACACGGTACTCGATGAATAAATCATTCTAAAATACCAATTTGAAGTGGTATCAGCCGAATTGCTTTTTATCGCCCAATCCCACTCCGCTTTTTGTCCGGAAACAAAACTGGTCGGCGAAGAAACTGTCGGGTTTGATTCGCTGTAAGATTCCGCTACATTTGAATCGCTAAGCACGGTCGTCGCAATATTCGCCCCGTTCGCCACGCTTGGATTATCATAAAAAACCCACGCAGTTGTTGTCCCCAAATCAGCAAAACCGCTTGAGGAAGAATTTGAAAATTGAAGTTTAAAAGTAAGTCCGGAAGCCATATTCGCTCCGGCGCTCAAATTCATTCGCAAACGCAAAACCGAACCCGAGGCCGGAACATCTATGCTTGTATTTTCTCCGGCCAGCGCGGAGGTCGGCGTAAGGCCGTCATTATTCTCATACCAACGGTAAACGTTCTGTGTTAAAGCCGCCGCCGACTGCACATCAACAGTGGTGGTAACATTCGTCGCTCCAAACACCAAAAAAATTCCAGAAGCAAAAACTACTGAAACAGTTAAAAAAATAACGGAAAAATAAACCCCCACACCATAACGAGGAATTTTCAAGCCAGACACCGAGCGAGTTAATTTCTGCCACTTATTCCTCCAGCTCATCTTGAGTAATTTCACAAAAATTAGAACCCCGCTTTTCCTCGCTCGACATCGGGGTAAACCCATTTCATCCTTACCCCCGAACTAATTAAGGAACTTTCACTCGAATTCCTAATTCCTTAATTAGTACAGGGGCTTACCTTCTATTTCTTACCCTCCTTCGAATATAGAAAATTAAAAAAATTAAAACTAACAAAACTCCAGCGCCATAATATTCTTTATTCGCCTTGATATTATTCCAAATTTTAAAAAGCGGCCCCGAAAGAGATCCCGCTTGAAGAACACTAAAAACAGTTTTTGTCGTCCCAATTACGCTTCCACCCTTGCTAATTGTGACCGACCCCCAATAAGACCCCATACCCAAATGCAAATCAATCGGGAACTCCACAATTTCTTCCTTCGTGGTAAACGGTGGAATTTCTGGAAAATCTTTATTCTTCTGGATATAAGCGAGCCTCACTGCGCCAAACTGATCAAATAATTCGTACGTCGCTCCGTCTACGGTTTCGGGAACATTCCCTTCGTTATTGAACCTCACACTTACCCGTGGAGACCATCCCTCTTCAATATCCAAAAGTTTAACCAATGGAATACTGAATTTCCGGAAAATGCCCTCTCCAATTTGAATATCCACCGTAACCTCTACTCCCAAGGCGATTGAAACTTGCCCTGTTATATCCGGCACGCCCTCAAAAGTTAAAGTTCCGCTATAAATCGCGAGTCCCGCGTCTTTCGGAACGGTAAAAACTATCTCCACCGGAAACTGCCGCACTCCTTTTGGAATTACAATCTCCTTACCTCCATTGATTAAAAACCAATCTTTTATACTTTTATTAATTTCCAGCTTGCCTCTAATCTTTAAATCTTGATCGGCAATATCTCTAACTAAATAAATGATCTGCGAATACCTCGCTCCTTTTACCATATGCACCGCCCTAAAAACCGGCGGAGAAACTCCAAAAGCCGCGCGCGCTGTTAAAACATCACCGCCAAAAACAACCGCTCCAGCTAAAAATAATGCCCCTAACGCCCAAAAATGTCCTCTCATTGCTTTCATAAATTATATAACCTTTGCCCGCGAAAAACAAAAAAGAGCCCTACTTACAGCTCCATTTATAAATCTCCTGCTTAATCCTTAAAAATACGAAATTGGGGATTAATTTGCCACGTCCACATAAGAAGCCGTAAATAGGTTCACTCCAGCGTAAGTTCCGGTGGCTTTACCAGCCGGAATAGTTATTCCCCAAAAAACTGCCCTGCTCACGTTGGTCGTGCTAGTTGGAGTCACCATAGTTGTTCCTGAAATAGTGGTAGCAGTTTCAGAGAGAGCCGTATCCCCAGTGCCGTAGGTGAATGTTGAAGTCGCGTATTTCTGGCTAGAGGTAGCAATCGAATCCGTTCCCTTCGTTAAAGTCGATTGAGCGCTAACTTTTATTGTGGTAGTCGAATTACCCGCGTTAGTCGATGTGGTCACCTGATTAGTCGCCCCAGTATTAGTATTAGCCGTCACTGTCCCATAATTTACGGAAGAAGTCGTAATGTTAATCGCCGTAGTAACGTTCATTTCTCTCCCGGGAGCTGTATCCTCTGAACCGGTCGCATTGTTCGCGTCTTTAAAAATCACTGTTGCCAGCCAAATTTGCGCGGGATAAGTTGAAGTCGCCGTGCTGGTGGGCACAGTTGAATCAGCGAAATACCAAATATCAACGCTCGAAGTGGTATTCACGGAAGTACCCGAACCCGTACAAGTCGAAGATGCTGTAAACGCAGTCACTCGATAGCAACTCCGGTTATCCGATGTGGTAAGACAGGTTGATGATGTGTACCCTGACCGATACACTAAAATTGTAGTCGTTCCGTTTTGAATATCAGCGCATCCGTTATTATCAGTAATTAGCGCGTTCACATAAACCGTTGTGGTTGTATTCGCGGTTAAAGTAATATCCAAATTATTATTCAAAGCCACCGCCGAAACCGTCGGCGCCGCGTTTCCGACTACAACCGAGGTCGTCGCTGTTACTGTCCCTCCAGCCCCAAAAACCGTAGATGGCATCATGACAAACATGCTATCCAAAATCGCGAAAGCGCTAAACCCCAAAAACAGGATTATCGCCAAAATCCCCAAATAACTCAAAACTTCCGATTGTTTAGATTCCATTCTTTATAACTAAATTATACAACAATACCGCGAAACAAAACTGTGGATAAGCTCGGAGAATAACTAATTCGGGGAAATTTCGATTATCTCGTTCACATCCAAAGGCGCGCTCCAAATAGTAGAGGTAACATCTTTAGGCCCGGTAAAATCTAACTGTCCTCCCAGCACACTTACTTTTCGATTAGCAACAAAACCGGCATTATTTGAAACTTTTGTCGGTAAAGCCGTAGTTTTATTCCATAAACCAAGAGACCCACCGCTGCCAACTCGTGTAAACCAAACATCCTGCAGGGCATTAATTCCCAAACTAGCACCGCCAAAAATGTAAATAAAGTTTCCCAAAGACGCCGCGTAAAAATTAGCTAATCCCGACTTAATTGGCAAAAAAGCCGCGCTAATCCACTGACCCAAACTTCCGTCGCTGTTAACTTTAGCGTAAAAATTGGTCCCTACCGGAAAACCAGCATCATTCCCTCCTCCCATCGCATAAATATAGCCATTACTATAAACAGAGCTATGATTACTAAGCGGCACCGGTAAAGAACTAGTTTCCCGCCACCCTCCTAATGTCCCGTCCCCATTCACTCGCGCGTAAAGTACCTTATTCGTCTGAACATTGATTTGGTTTCGAAGATCTCCTTGAATATTTTTACCTCCAATCACATAAACATAACCGTTGAGATATATCACCTCGTGATCCTCGGTCGGAACGGGCAAGGGAGTTGAGCTCATCCACGGTCCTAAAGATCGATCGGGATTAATCCGACTATACCAAACCGAACTCGTCGCGTGATTAACCCAAGTCTCACCCCCTAAAACATAAATAAAACCATTCGCCGTAAAAGCGGCTGCGTCGTAATTAGCTTCTCCGGGGAGACTTTCTGTTTCTATCCAATTTCCAAAATTACTCTCGGAATCAACCTGAGCGTAATAAACCGTCGAGGTAACCGCTCCATCAAAAGCCCAGCCGATTGTTCCCCCTAAAACATAAGCATAGCCATTCACGAAAACCATTGAGAAACGTTCCCTCGGCGTAGGAAAACTGCCCGTCTCGATCCACGCCCCAACTTTTCCCGTATTTATATCTAACAAATACGCGCCCTTAGTTTTACCCCCACCCGAGACATCAGAGAGAGCCACCAAGTTCTTGCTGAAAATCGCCTGCCCGACAAAAACCACGCCGGCCAAAAGAAACGCGCCAAAAACCAAAAACTTCGGATTTCTAAAATTTTTCATAAACCCAGTTTACCACACATTCACTTGCCGCCTGTGGATATTCTACCCGCCCAATAAGAAAACAATTTCCCGCTAGCGGAGGGTTTACCTCTGTACTAATTGAGGAACCTGTTTGAATTCCCTAATTCCTTAATTAGTTCGGGGGTTTATCCCCACACTAAACGAGAAACGGCATTCTGCCGGAAACTAATTTCCCGTTATGGTGTCGGGGTTTATTTAAGGCGTAAAACTCGCGGTAAAAGTGTTCACCCCGTTATAAGTGCCAGTCGTAACCCCGGTTGGAATTGTCAAGCCCCAAAAAGTATCCCGGCGAGTTAATCCGCTATTAATCAAAGAATAGTAAACGCTAGATGTTGGAGTGCTATCAGGAACACCACCAATTAAATATAGATACCCATTACTAGCCAATCCCCCCGCCGAAACATACCCGGAATCCACTGGTAAATAAGCAGCGTCCCCCCAAGAATCAATCGTTCCATCAGAATTTATTGGAGCATAAACCGTGGAACTACTCCAACCAAATTCATATAAGTAGCCACCATTAATTGCCGACATGTGCGAAGCTTTAGATTTCGGCAAAGCAGTCGTGTTAGCCCAAGAGCCCAGCGTACCATTAGAGTTGATCGGCG
>JBBUBW010000004.1:39570-41140 GCA_038058095.1 Patescibacteria group bacterium
GTAGATATAACCGTTATAAGCCACAGATGAGTGGTCATAACGAGTGGCGGGCAAAGCAGTCGTATTGGTCCAATTACCCAAATCGTTCACCAAGCTTATCCTCGGTAAAAGTGTTATCCCAGAAATCGTGGTTGCTGTGTCGCTCAAAACCCCCTCGCTTCCTCCAAAGTTAAAACTGGAGCTGGCGTAATGTTGAGATGAAGTAGCGAGCGCGTATGAAACACTCGACAATGCCGTCCCGGAAACTTTAACCGATGTCGAAGAATTTCCCGCGTCTTGAACCGACATTGTTTGATTCGCAAATCCCGTAGTACTCGAAGGAGCCATTGACCCATAATTGATTGAGCTTGTTACGATATTAATCGCCACCACCGTATTCATCTCGACACCCGTAGAATCTCGGGTAGCTGTAGCCAACGAGACATCTCTCACGTTAACCGTTGCCATCCAAGTATCGCTTGGAAAGCTCGAAGGAGCATCCGTCGCCTGCGCGAAATAGTAAACGCCAAAAGTTGTTGTCGTATTAATAAAAGAAATGTCTCCGGAGCAAGAACTTGTCGCCGTAAAAGCCGTCGCTAAATAACAATTCAGATTATTTTGAGTAGTTAAACAGGTGGAAGAAGTAATGCTTGAGCGATACAGCATAATCGTCGCCGTTCCATTATTAATATCAGCGCACCCGTTCACATCAAATACTTGCGCGTTCACGCTTATTGCCGTTGTCGCGTTCGGAGTCAAAACCAAGCTTTGGCTATTATTTAAAGTCACAGAATTTATTAAAGGAGCTGCATTCGTTAGAGTTAACGTGCTCGAAACCGTCGAACTTGCCCCTGCCGCGAAGGTCGATACCACAGTTCGATCCGAAAACGCCCACCAAAAAGTGAGCGTTCCCAAAAGCGCTACAAGTCCGATTAAAACCAACCCAAAATCAACCGAAGAAAATTTTTCGCGAAACATTTAGTTCTATTAAATTATACCAAACGTTCCTAGTTTTATCCTATCACTTGACACTTGATACCTGACACTTGAAACCTTTATGGTACATAAGTCGCCGTAAAAGTGTTCACCCCTGAATAAGTTCCGGTCGGTGCCGCCCCCACTGCCTGTGGCCCCGCCCCCCAAAACGTATCCTTCTGGCTATTGCCGTTATTAATCGGCGCGTACTGAACCGTTGTAGTCGTTTCTACATTGGCGGTAAATCCACCTGCGGTATAAATATAACCATTATATACTACTCCGGCAGATTGGGAAAGGCCTCTCGAAACTGCCGTGGTGTCTGTCCACGACCCGATAGATCCGGTAGAGTTAATCAACGCGTAGGAAACCGTCGAAGTCGGGAGAGCTGTGGCTAAGATTGCTCCACCAATAACATAAAGATAACCGTTATTGGTCGCCGCGAGAGAATCTATGTTTTTAGTCGACAAAGCCGTTGTGTAATTCCAAGTCCCAACCGTCCCGTTTGAGTTTATCGGCGCGTAAAGAACCGAAGACGTAACAATAGAGCCGGTGGTCTCAACCATTCCGCCGATAGCGTAAAGAAAGTTACCGCTCGCCGCCATACTATACCGAA
>JBBUBW010000004.1:41240-55539 GCA_038058095.1 Patescibacteria group bacterium
TGATAAATACTATACGGCATAGCTCCCGCCTCCAACCAACTGCCAATCGTGCCGTTTGAGTTCATCGGCGCGTAAATAACCGACGAAGTGGCGGTGTTCCCTGTAGTCTGCCCGGCTATCGCGTAAAGATAACCATTATACGCCACCGCCGAAAAATCATACCTGAATGCCGGCATTGCCGTTGTGTAACTCCAAGTCCCAACTGAACCGTTGCTATTTATCGGGGCGTATATAACCGTTGAAGTTACCGATCCTCCTAATACATAAAGATAGCCATTATAATAAGTCGTCGCGTCGTGTTGCTGAATTGCGTACGGCAGAGCATTCGCGTTTGTTGTCCACGCCCCTAAATCATTCACCAAGCTTATCCGCGGCAACATAGTTATCCCAGAAATCGTGGTATTGGTATCACTTAAAACCCCCTCGCTTCCCCCGAAGTTAAAAGTCGAACTGGCATAGTGTTGCGTGGAAGTGCCAATAACATAGGAACCAAAAGTCATAGCCGTTCCCTTGGCTCCAATCGACGACGAAACATTGCCAACATTTTGCACCGACACCGTTTGATTAACTAACCCTGTCGTACTCGATGGAGCCATTGAGCCGTAATTGACTGAGCTGGTTGTCACATTAATCGCCACCAATGTATTAAGTTCCACTCCGCTCGCCGTACTCGAAGAAGTCGAAGTCGGCGACGTATCGGTGAGCGTAATTTGCCCCAGCCAATTTTGAGCCTCAAAAGATGAAGACGCGTCCGTCGCTTGCGCGAAATAATAAATATCCGCCGAACACGTTACCGTACTGCTCACGGGCGAAGTTCCGCTAAACGCGCAGCTCGAACTAGGAATTTGATAGCAATTCAAATTATCCGCCGTGCAATTAAAACCCACCCCCGACCTTGAAATCGTGCCGGTGGCGTAGTTAAGATTGTTTCCCGTCGTCGAAGCCGCCACGTTAATCGTCGTAGTAGTATTAGGCGTCAAAACAATCGCGCTCCCTCCGTTTAAAACCACGTTTGAAACGGTGTTCCCCGCTGGCGCCGTGTATTTAGCCAAAACCACATCCCGATAGACCGGCATAGAATTTTCGGAGCTAACCGTATAGGTTACGCTCTGTGTATGATTTTCAGTGGCAGCATTAACATTAGTGGTCGTAGCCGCTTTCACCCGTTCGCGCAAATCAGGTTTAAAAGCAGCAGAAAAAGTCACGCTGCCTCCATGATTATGAGTGCTACTTCCGCCAGTACCTCCAAAAGTACTTGTTCCATAAAGTAAATTCCCAGCGTACGCGCTCCCACTTGTAGAAACACTCGACCAATTCGTCGGTAAATTTGAGTTGTCAAATATTGCGATCATCCCACTCGGGATTGTAGTCGTCGTCGTCAGCTGCCCAAACACCACTCCGACATAAGGCGGGCTATTATTACTAGCAGTAAGAGAGGCGCTAGCAGACACGCTGTGAGAATGACTAGAACCACCAATACCTAAAACATTTGCCGTATCGGTTATCCCCTTATTAGGAAGTCCGGAAAAAAATGCAGCCGAGGGATTATGCGTGTGAGTTGCCGAACCTCCGTTCCCAATCGTACTGGAACCCGTTAAATATCGGTTTTCGGTAGTCGAAGCATAAATCCAATTCGTCGGCAAAGAAGAAGACGAAACATCAAAAATAGCGATTGCTCCATTTGGAAGAGTAGTTGTCGCCGCGCTAATAAATTTTAAACCCCGATATAGCGGCACGATACTATCATTTGTAGTTGTGGCGTTCGGCCAGGTGTGAGTGTGAGTATTACTCGGCTGACTAGAACCAGTAGCCTCTCCGGTGGATGTTGTATTATTTGGACCATTGTCCGTAGAAAACGTTAATGTGTGCGAGGCATTATTCAAACTGGAACTAGCCGCTCCAGGCGTCGAGCTCGCTCGTGGAAAAACGCCAAAAAAAGGATCCGATGCCACGCAAGATATACAAGTCCACCCGTCGGGTATATTCGCTCCCTCCCACATCAAAATCACCTGTCCCGCCGCATCGGATGCCACCTGCCATTGCCTTGCCTCCTCAAAAACCAAACTTCCTCCGCCTGAAACTGCATCACTCACAAAACTTAAAGGTCCCAGTTTATAAAGTTCCGGGCTGATATCCGGTGCCTTGAAAAAATAAATTAAATCCTGGCTCTCCCCTTTTTTCAAATCCAAATTCCAACGCACTAATCTATCATTTCCCAAAACCTCTTCCGTGGAAATCTTTTCCGTAATTAACTTAAAGGAAACCGGCATTGATTCCGTCACCACTCCCTTAAAATCCTGATTTGCTTTCACGTGTAAAGTTACTTTGTAATTCGACGGCGGGAAAATTCTGGTTGGCGCGTCCCTCTCCACGTCAAAAACCGGCTCCGCCTGCACTTCAAATTTATCTTCGATCGAACGAACGCCGTTGCTGGTTCGCGCCGTAACTAAAACTTTATAAGTTCCCGCCAACCTTGCCTTTGTCTCAGCTAAATAGTCCGGTTCATTCGTCACTGTTTCCGGTCCGCAAGTTTCACTGCGGACCACGCTCCCGTCGCGGGTGGAAAAAAGATAAAAATTCCCGTTCGGATCCGTCACTCTCAAGTCCACTCCGGCGTCACAAATGGTATGCCCCATATCCGTAAGCACTCCCGCGCCAATTTTTACCTTATCCCCTTTGGTAAAAATTGATTTATTAAAATTTACCGCGAGAACCCCCCAGGTGAAATCACTGGTTGTAAAATAAACCGTGCCATTTTTATAAACCCAAAGATTCAGCCGGTACCGACCCGGCTTAAAATCTCTCTCCGACTCCGGAATGCTAATCCGCAGTTTGTTATTCACTGTTAAAAAAAGCGGTTGGATATTCGTGCTTTTGTTGAAAGGATCAATCACCTGCCCCACGATCGGATTTTGCGCGCTCACCTGTCTGTCCCCCACCCTAAGTGATTCCTGCGCTATCGCTTTTCCTCCTAAACCAAAAAAATCCAAAATGCCTGAAAAAAAGCTTTTTGAATTTTTCTTGGCAGCAACCGCCTCTCCTCGCCCTCTCCGTAATCCAAAGTCGTCCACGTCTATATTTAATTCAGAAGTCGGCGGCGAAGTTCCTTGAGCCCCAGGCGCGCTCGACGTGCTCTCCGGCAAATTATCTAAATCAAAATCAAATCGCGGCGATTCACTTGGAGTAAAATCTCCACTATTATTCTCGGCGGGTCGTGGTTTCTTATCGCTTGGCAAAATGATTACCGGCAGCTCCCTTCGACTCTCGGCGTCCGTATCAACAGAAGAGTCGAAATTCTCGGTTTCAGAATTAAAATTAATAATCGGCGGCACATCGTATTGGATTTCTAAAAGCATCCCATCTAAAAACACTTTCGGCAACTTCTCCAAAGTCGTTGGAATTCCCTCCACGCTTATCTGTAGATGCCGAAGGTCATCCCACGAAACGTTTGGCAAATTAATCGTCAGATTTTTCCAATTATCCCCGCTCACCTTTGAAAGCTCAAACCAATTCTGCCCGTCAAAACTATAACTAACTTTGAGAAAATTATTATCTGGGGCACTTGGAATAATCACCGGCGTTGAACTTGAGCTTTCCTCAGTAATTTGGTCTGGCGAAGAATTGCTTATGTTGGAATCCGAAGCTGGATTTTCACTTTGCGCCTCCGGCGCAATTAAATTTTCGTCAGCCGGCTTTTGCTCTTCTTTTGGAATGGGCAAATTTTCCGCGCCCGTAGCAGGAACTTGAATTTCCTCCTTAATTACCTGATCTGAACCGGAACTGGTTGGAATTGAAACCTGAACCTGATCAGGCATAGCCACGGTTGAACTCATTTCCTGTGCGAACACCCGCCCTACAAAACGGCTCAAAAACGACACGCTCTGATTAAAATCTCCGCTCTTATAACGAGCGCTTGTGCTCGCGCCTCCGCTCTCTGAGCTGGTCGCCATATTTGTTTCAACCTCGCCTCTCTCTACCGCCGGTTGGCTCGCAACCACTCCCTCAATATTCCAAACTAAAGTCAGTCCAACATTTTTTATATCTCCCTCCGCCGCGTAATCATCCGGCAAAAATTTACCGCAAAATATCTTATCGGTCGCGGAAGTAAAAACCGCTGAATTATTTTCTGAAAAAGAAGAGCTGGCTAAATTAAAATTTTCCGGTTCGCCTTGGCTATTTACCGGATTCTGCCAGGTTCCAAGACAAGTCTGCGGGTAAAAATCGGTCACTTCGGCTCGCGTAAAAAGCTTATTAACGGCAAAAACCAAAAATACCGCCAAAAAAATTGCCAGCACCCATCGTATCTTATATTTCTTGAAAAAAGTTGGCTTTAGATTAACTACCCGATTTTCCCACCCCAAAAACCACTTCTTTATGAGGTGGGAATCTCGCCTAAAATTTATATCCAAAAATGGCCTCCTGCTCTTTCGCAATCTAGAGGACTTCATCTCTTTAATTTTACCATTTTTTACCGCCAAAACCCTTTAAAACTGTGGATTAAACTAAAAATACCTACCAAAATATAAGGACGTCGGACGTCCTTATATTATTCGAGCACTACCTCGCGTACGTCTTTCAGTGATAGTTCTTCCAGCCACTCCGCAATACTTCGCTTGTACTGTTCATGGCTATTGAAAAATTTCATCAAGAAATCTCTTTGGGTAACCGACGGAAAATTTTTTTCGCCGGCATAATCTAGGTGACTACTCCAGCGATACGAATTAAGAAATTTCATTGCATTCGTAAAATTGGTTAGTTTCCTGTCTCTCCATTCGGGGGCTATTAAATCAAGAGGGTTGAGATGTATGTAATACGGCAAATGGATAAAGTGCGCCTCATCCTTTACGATAACTTTTTTATATCTTCCACTAAATAACGCGCCGGCTCGATTGTACTTCTCATTGAAATATTTAGCGTATCCGCCATTGAACTTCTTCATAAAAAGCGGTATGCCATTTTCCACCACCTCTGATAGAAGTAGGTGATAATGATTGGGCATTAAACAAAAAGTATGGATTTTTACTAACAATTTCCTTGCCTCTCTTCTAATATAAGGACGTCCGACGTCCTTAGAATTATTCCGAAAAAAATAAGTCAAATTATTGACGGATTCTACGTCGTTAAATTCAAACAAATCATGAATTCCCCTAAGGTAGTCCTCCGTGTCTAGAAATATTTTCCGTTTGTCTACCCCCCTATTTAAAGTATGATAAAACGCCATTTATAATATAAGGACGTCCGACATCCTTATATTATCCTACTATTTTAGCAAACTGAAAACAAACAGAAAAATACAGGAACCTTGTATTTCGACCTGATTAAAGTTAAGGTTAAAATAAGTTTCTATTTAAACCGAAAAATTGCCGGCTGGATAAAAGCGATAAATGAACATTATTGGGGAGCGGTTTGATTTGGTAGCACCTCACTAGCGCCTATCCCACTTATAGCTGCGGGGTCGTCTAACGGTAGGACACGGGACTTTGAATCCCGGTATCTAGGTCCGATTCCTAGCCCCGCAGCTATGTGCGGGAAAGTAGGAAACCTCAGCCGATAGAAAATCCTACCGAGTTTACGAGGTTTGGATTTTCATCGGTCCCGATGCGTTTAGCGAGAGACTACATTAATCTTATGTCCTACTGGCTCTATATTCTTCAATGTAATGACAATAGTCTCTATATAGGCATCACAAACGATTTAAAAAGAAGATTCAGACAGCACAAAAACAAAAAAGGTGGCGGTTACACTCAAGCACATAAAGTTTCCAAGATTGTATATACAGAACAGTTTTTAAATCGCAGCGATGCGCTCAAGCGCGAGGCACAAATTAAAAGTTGGCCTCGAGAAAAGAAACTCAGCTTAATTAAAAGAAACTTTAGTTCGAGCCCAAAGACTCAATCCAAAAATCGTAGTCGAGGTCAGTACTGAAAACATACAATAAATACAGATTGCGTAAATAACGAAAAGCTGAAGATAAACAAAAGCTAAGGAAGCCAAAAAACCTAAAATAGAAAGATAAAAAACGTATTTCAAAAGCTTAGCCCGCCTAGTTTGCATAAAAAGAGCGGTCAAAATAAAAACCGCTAAATAATACAGCGATCCTCCCAAAGCCACTGGCACTCCAAAAATAACCGAGTATTCGCTAGTTGTAACTTTTTCGCAACCGCTCAAAAAAGTACAAGGCGGAATTACACCCCTAAAATGTTCTACTGCTAGATACGTAGCATCTAAAAAACCCAAAAAACTGACAACTAAAAACGCTACTAAAACCCACTTAGAAACTTGGTTCAGTAGCTGAGGCATTAGGATTAGAAACTGGTTCAACGTTTTGGCCCTGAAGCACTAACTTTTTGAAATCATTATAACTAAACGGATTTTCGATTTTCCTTCCATTTAAATAGAAAGTTGGCGTCCCTTGCACCTGCGCTCTCACGCCACTTTGAAAATCATCCTCAATTTTAGTTTTCACCTCCTCCGAATCACGATCCTTTCTAAACTGGTCCATATTTAATCCCAAAGACTGGGCATAGCCCTCAAAAGTTTTCCCGGCATCGCTTTCTTTAGACCAAGTGGCCTGGTTGCTATAAAGCAAATCATACATTTCCCAAAACTTTCCTTGCTTTCCAGCCGCTTCAGCCGACTGGGCGGACAACTGCGCGAACTGGTGAACGTTTCTCAACGGAAAATTTCGATAAACTAAAACAACCTGATCACCGGCTTCGGCAAGCAATTGTTTAACAAACCCATAATAAGCCAAACAAGCCGGGCACTGATAATCTCCATATTCAACTAAAACATTCTTCGCGGCAACATTCCCCTTCTCCCAATCCTTCGGCGAAACAGCGTCAATCAAAAGCGCTCCGGTCTCGTTACCCCCCCCATTCCCACCGAAACTAGCCAATAAAAATATTGACCCAAAAACCAAAACGAAAATCCCAATCCAAATCGCCCATTGATTTATTCCTCCTGTTTTTGCGCCCAAATTTATAGTTTTCATATTACCCACATTATAAACCAATCTCCAAAAAAATGCAACCCCCGAATCCCGGAACTAATTATGGAACTTTCACTTTCAATTAATTCCCTACATTCTACAATTAGTACCGGGGCTAAAATAACTTAATCACGTCTCGCACCGTAACCACTGCCATCAGCGCTAAAAGCAACGCAAATCCCACCCCATTAATAATCGCCTCCGCCTTAACCGGCACCGGCGATCCTTTAATTTTTTCAATCAAAATCATAAAAAATCTCCCTCCATCCAAAGCTGGAAAAGGAATCAAATTTATCACCGCCAAATTTATCGAAATCAGCGCCACCAAATTTATCAAATACGCCAAACCAATTTTCCCGATTTGGTTAGCAATCGAAAAAATTCCCACCGGCCCAGTTATGTCCGCCGAAAGCTTTCCGGAAGAAATTATTCCGGCAATAATCAAATAAAATCCTTTAACCGTCGCCTCGGTTACAAAAACAGTTTGTTTAAATCCTAAAACGATAGCTGAAAAAAAACCTTCTTTATCTGCGCCGGCTGCCTGCAGCCCCACCCCTAAAGCGCCCTCATCCGCCCCCGTCCTCACCCTTGGCACGGCTTTGAAACTTAATTCCTTCCCTTCTCTTAAAACTGTCACCGCAATTTCTTTTCCGCGATTAGTATTAACAAAATTTACAAAAGTCTCTGAATCAACATAACCCTTTACGATATCATTAGTCTTAATTCCCACCGTCTCCGCCGGCGATCCGTTTTGAACCGAAGTAATAATCAGTGCTTTTGGCGTACCAATCATAAGAACCACAGAAAATAAAATCCACCCAAGTATGAAATTAACCGTCACTCCCGCTAAAATAATCACGCTTCGCTTCCACGCCGGCTGAAAAAGAAAAATCCGCTTCTTTTCTTCCACCGTTAAGCTTTGAAGTTTTTCGACATCACCGCCGATCCGGTCATTCTCACCGGCAATTTTCACAAACCCGCCTAAAGGCAAAGCGTTGAAACTGTATTCGGTTTCACCTTTTTTCTTGGCAAAAAGCCTTGGCGGAAATCCAAACCCAAATTCATCCACCTTAAGTTTAAAAATTCTCGCCGCCAAAAAATGCCCCGCCTCGTGTCCAAGTATTAATATCGAAAGTCCAACTATTACTAAAAATATAATCATAGCTATATGAATATACGAGAAAAGTCCCGAAAACGCAACAAGTTCGGTGCTGAAATTCAGATATTTATTTAACCTTAGTCTTACGAATTTCTAGTAATCGGGCAAAAAAAATTACTAAAACCTACCCCGCAAGCTCTGCGAGTTTTTTTCCTACTGCCTCCTCAATTTTCCTATTCGCCTCGTCCACTTGTTTCTGAATTTTCTCTTTTAGTTTAAACTCTTGATCCTCGTTTACTTCGCCCGAATCCTCAGCCGCCTTCGCCTTTTTCATCGCCTCATCCCGCCTCGCCCGCACTTGAATCCGATAATTTTCCGAAATTTTCTTCACCAATTTAGCCAGCTCCTGCTTCCTCTCCTCGGTTAGAACCGGCAGAGATGCTCGAATCACATTTCCATCATTCGAAACCGAAAGTCCAATCTTGGCATCCTCAATCGCTTTCATAATCGCCCCCACGGCATTTTTATCCCAAGCCGTAATTAAAATATCCCTTGGCGGTTGGACCCCCAAAGCTCCTAATTGCTGAATCGTCATCCACTGGTCGTAAACATTCACCTTAATGTTTTCCAAAAACTCCACCGATGGCCGATTGCTTCTAATCATTCCTAACTCTTCTTTAATCCTAGAAAAAATCACGCCAAACTCACCTTCCAACTCCTTTAAAAATTTTTCTATTTCCAACATATCTATTAAAGAATAGCCCAAGAAACGTGTTTTGAAAACATTCGGCTTGCCTGCCGGCAGGCAGGGTTACCTGCCCGCCGTAGTCCCGACATAGGCGGGGCAGTGGGTTCATTAATATAGCTAAAAATCGAGGCGATGTTTTCAAAACTCGTTTCTTAAGGCTTGAAGTTGTAATCTAGGATTAAGTGGAAAAAAAGAAATATTTCTCCTCAACTCCAAAACCCTATGCCATAGCGCAGTGAAGCTATTTCTATTCTTCATCTGTATATCCGTACTTAATCCGTATTCTGTAGCAAATTTAGTATTCCGTAGCAAATTAGCCAACACCATCGCCAGCGCATCCAAAAAATCTGAAATATTAAAATCTCCGCCAGCCGGCGGATGGTCTACAAGATTCTTTAAAAATTCCTTTGAACTGCCTCGGTCAAGTCTTAAAAACTCCCGAGCTAACTTTAAATTTTCAATCAGCTTCTCATCTTGAAACATTCTCAAAGCCAATCCAGGTTGTCCGAAAGATTCTTTAGCCAATCGCTCCGCCTCCACCGCCCCAACTCCATGCCCTTTTACCAACCAATCTTTCACCTCATTAGTCGAAACCGCCGAAAAATAAATCTTCTGCAACCTCGAGTTTAAGGTATCCATTAAAAGTTCCGGATTTTGAACCACCAAAATCAACAAAGCTGACGCTGGAGGTTCCTCTGTAATTTTAAGCAAAGCGTTCTGCGCCTCGTTAGTTAAATATTCCGCTTTATCGATTATCACTGTCCGATACGCGCTCCTGTTCGGCCTCTGGGCCAAAAACTGCTTCACCTTCCGCGCCTCATCCACCCCAATCGAATTATCAATCAAACCAATCGTCAAACAATCCCCCAAAATCCCGGGATTTTTCTCGTCATAAGCAAACTCTCCTCCGCCAGCCGGCGGATTCTCCAAGAAATTAGCGAAACCCAATGCCATTAATCTTTTTCCAACCCCCTCTGGCCCGACAAACAAATACCCATGCGCCAGCCGTTCGCTTTTTGTGAGCGCCTTAAAACTGTTTACCAACAACTTATGTCCAATCATCTACTTTTTATTTAATAGCGTCCTCTTGTATGTATCCAAATGATTTAATATCAATCCCGTTCCCTTCGCCACGCAAAA
Source organism: Patescibacteria group bacterium (assembly GCA_038058095.1). Taxonomy (GTDB): domain Bacteria; phylum Patescibacteriota; class Minisyncoccia; order UBA6257; family 2-01-FULL-56-20; genus VMFW01. The sequence continues at coordinate 51,219 of JBBUBW010000004.1, forward strand.
AAACGGATCCTCGGCCAAGTACGTCTGCACCCCTAAAAATCTTTCAAAAAATTGCGGCAGATAATGAAGCTGGGAACTCCCTCCGGATAAAATAATTCCTTTCTCCATCACATCCGCCACCAACTCCGGCGGTGTTTCGTTAAAAACTTTCTGTACCGCCTTAGCAATCTCAATCAAGTGGCCGTTTAAAGCCTCGGCAATCTCATTACTCGAAAGATTAATATCTCTAGGCAAACCCGAATCCAAATCCCTTCCCCGAATGCCATATTCCATTTTTTCTTTTGTCGGCAACGCCGCCCCAATTTTTATCTTCACATTCTCTGCTGTTTGTTCTCCAATCGCCAATCCATATTTCTTTTTCACGTAATCCGAAATCGCCAGGTCAAATTTATTCCCCGCCACCCTAAGACTAACCCACGAAACGATTCCTCCTAACGCAATGACCGCCACCTCCGAAGTTCCTCCGCCCATATTCACCACCATGCTTCCTGACCGCGCGTTAATCGGAATCCCGGCGCCGAGCGCCGCCAAAACCGGTTCTTTCACGATAAACACACTATGCGCTCCCGCCTCTCGTCCAGCATTTACAACCGCCCGTCTCTCCGTCTGCGTAATTCCCGCCGGCACCGAAATCACCACGTCAGGTTTTAAAATATCAAACCAATTTACTGCCTTTGAAATGAAATATTTAAGCATCACTTTTGTGATGTGATAATCCGCGATCACCCCGTCCTTAAGCGGCCGGTAAGCCACGATTTCCTCCGGCGTCCGCCCGATCATTTCTTTCGCCTCTACCCCCACCGCCAAAACCGAATTTTCCGGTTTAGTTAAAGCCACAATCGTGGGTTCACAGATAATAAACCCCCGCCCTGGCACAAAAACAATCGTATTGGCCGTCCCTAAATCTATACCAATTTTCCGAGTAAACATAAGCTTAATTAGTATGAATAGTTTAATTCTAAAGGCATATTATAGTCAATAAAAAATAGGGCTTGGCGGCACCACTGACACCAAGCCCATCCTGACCGCCCGAACCCATTAGGGTTTGGCCTGTCCTAGGATAACTAGAATACCAAAACCGAACCTAAACCTCAATATCCACAGTTTTTCTTAATCACAAACTTGAAACCGGACGCACGACACTTGATACCCACATATCATATATGATATAATCCTAAATATGACAGAACAACAAAAAATCGGCCACTTCATCACCGAACTTCGCGAACAAGCGGGTTTAACCCAAGAAGATCTCGCTAACGCCTTAAGCACCTCGCAGAGCGCCGTGGCTCGCATGGAATCAGGTGAACAAAATTTCTCCACCGAAATGCTTTCAAAAATCAGTCGGGTTTTGAATCGCGAAATTATCACACTCGCCAGCGGCGCCATCAACTTCCAAATCGAAGGCGGCCACAAGCTCTCTGGCATTATCGAAACCAACACTTCCAAAAATTCCGCCGTCGCCCTCCTCTCCGCCTCGCTACTTAATCGCGGCAAAATCACCCTCAAAGGGATGCCAAAAATCGAAGAAGTCTTTCGCATTATTGAAGTTTTGGAAAGTTTAGGTGTGAGCGCCAAATGGGACAGCAATAATCTAGAAATTACTCCACCTAAAGAAATCAGCCTGGAAAAAATTAACTCCGAATCCGCTAACAAAACCCGCAGTGTTTTAATGCTTCTGGGACCGTTATCTCATTTACTTCCAAAATTTACCCTCCCCCACGCCGGCGGCTGCAAGCTTGGCCGAAGAAGCGTCCGCCCTCATCTCTACGCCCTTGAAAAATTAGGAATGAAAATTAAAACCACTAAAACCACCTACGAAGTTGAAATTAAGAAACTCCGCCCCGCCGAAATCGTTCTCTATGAATCCGGCGACACCGTCACCGAAAATGTTTTAATGGCCGCCGCTCGCATCCCCGGCAAAACCACTATCAAGTTCGCCTCAGCTAATTACCAAGTCCAAGACCTCTGCCGTTTCTTGGAAATTCTAGGTGTGAAAATCGAAGGCATCGGCACCACCACTCTCGCCGTCCATGGCGTAAGCGAAATCAACCAAGATGTTGTTTTCTACCCCAGCGAAGACCCAATCGAATCTATGCTATTTCTTTCGATTGCCGCCACCACTAATTCATCAATTACCATCGAGCGCTGCCCTATCGACTTCCTTGAATTAGAACTTCTCAAACTCGAAAAGATGGGTTTTAAATTTAAGAAATCAAAAGTTTATAAATCCCGAAACGGCCACACCAATTTAGTGGATATTAAAACTTACCCTTCAAAACTCACCGCCCTCGAAGAAAAAATCTACGCCCGTCCTTTCCCCGGGCTCAATATCGACAACCTCCCCTTCTTCGTCCCCATCGCCACACAAGCCAAAGGCCAAACTCTCATCCACGACTGGGTTTATGAAAACCGCGCCATTTATTATATGGAACTTTCGAAACTCGGTGCCGACATCATTCTAGCCGACCCCCACCGTGTTTATATTAACGGCCCAACCGAACTTAAATCCGCCGAAGTTGTCTGCCCTCCCGCCCTCCGCCCCGCCGTGATTATTTTAATCGGTATGTTAACCGCCAAAGGCACTTCCATTTTAAGAAATGTTTACTCCATCAATCGCGGCTACGAAGACTTAGTTAATAGGTTAAACAAGTTGGGTGCCAAAATTAAGATTCTAAAGGGCATATAATTCCAGTTGACTAGTTTTTCCAGATAAACTATAAAAGAAGTAGCAGACAACGGCATGGCAAGATAACAATATTCCTAGGAGGTTGTAATGGCAGGATTAAAACCCGCCAAAGTCACAGGGTTTTTCAAGACCTTGGAGAAATTCGAAGACAGTCGAATCGTCGCGCAATTGAAAGGAAGCGGAATTACCGTCGTTTCTGAAGGCCCGGGAGGTTATCCGGATCACGACGTCTATCATCTGGACGACATACCGAAAACATGGGTCGGATCGCGCCTCGACGGATATGACGGACGAATTCTCGCCTTCTTCTCAAGTCGGAGAAATGACCCGATCTTCGCCGCAGTTAACCCCTTCGCCGTTAAAGTTGCCGGCAAGGAACGCAGAGCGCTGACGTCAACTCTCGCCAAAGCCAAACGCGCACGCGAGAAAATCGAAATTGAGCAAAGAATCAAGAAAACCGCGAAAGCTCGCGCGGCCGAAGCGAGAGGCGAGATGGCCGCAAGCTAAACCCAATACGCCGATCCGCAAGGATCCGCAAAGCCCCGACACACTCGCCGGGGCTTTCTTATCTTCATCCTCCTCTTGTAATAAAATCAAGCTGTCGGTATAGAGATAATTTTATATTTGAAATCATAAGCGTAGGCGAGTCAAAAATTATCGAGCGAAACAAAAATTTTTAAGCTACTAAATTGAATGGTCGGAGGGTTGAGTTGGGCTACAACCAGACGGGAATCGTTCAATTTATCTTAAAAATTGAGTTGAGTGAATATAATTTTACAAGCCGTAGCGGGTTGAAAAGATAAAATTATCTCTAAACCAGCTTATCAGTCAAATATTCCTTCAATTTATCAATTTTTATCCTTTCCTGTTTCCCTGTATCCCTATCTCGCACCGTAACGTCTCCGCCAGCCGGCGGATTCTCTAACGAATCAAAATCAATCGTAATACAAAACGGAGTCCCAATCTCATCTTGACTGAAATATCTTTTACCTATATTTCCTCTATCATCCCACGCCACCAAAAAATCCTTTTTAAGATCCAAATAAATCGATCTGGCAAAATTCCAAAGCGCTGGCTTATTCGCCAAAAGCGGGAAAACCGCTGCCTTGTAAGGTGCTAGTTGCGGTTTCAATTTCAAAATCACGTGGTCTCCGGTATCGTAATAAGCATCAAGCAAAACCGCCAAAACCGTCCGGTCAACTCCCAAAGACGGTTCTATCACGTGCGGCCAAAATTCTTCACCTTTGGTGGTTGGCAAATCAGGGTCTCTGTATTTTAAATTAATACCCGACGCTTTCTCGTGGTTCTTCAAATCAAAATCAGTTCGGTAAGCTAATCCATAAAGTTCCTTTTGCCCAAACGGAAAGTCATATTCAAAATCGAGCGTCTTCTTGGAATAATGAGAAAGTTCGCGCTCAGGATGCTCAAACTCGTGGATTTTTTTAAGATCGAGGCCTAAATCATTTATCCAATCCAAAATTGCCTTTCGCCACATCTCAAAAGATGTTTCCCAATCTTTCTCGCGGATAAAATATTCAATCTCCATTTGCTCAAACTCTCGCGTCCTAAAAATAAAATTTCCTGGAGTAATCTCATTTCTAAAAGCTTTTCCAACCTGCGCCACCCCAAACG
>JBBUBW010000005.1:0-3495 GCA_038058095.1 Patescibacteria group bacterium
GCTGGCGAGCCCGCGTAGCGGGCGAGCCAATGACTTCATTTCCCAACTGGCGGTGAGGGAGGGATTCGAACCCTCGATACGGTTTTAAAGCCGTATAATGGTTTAGCAAACCATCTCCTTCAGCCTCTCGGACACCTCACCCGGACGTGTATGTAGAATAGCTCACATCTTATATCTCTTCAAGTGTTTTGGGTTGCTTGATCCAATAATAGAAAAATATTTTTTCATATCTTCTATACTCTCTAATCTAATTTTTTTACCGTCTTTAGTTACTCTAGGTCTTAATCCCTGTTTCTTTATGGCAACATAAACGGAATTAAGAAGCGGTTTTGAGCAACTTGAGAAATCCATTTTCTTGTAGCTATAAATTTTACCACCCACCCTATATTTATGGTTGAAAACACTCCCATCGGTATCCACTAAACCCCTCACGCATACAGTCATAAATTTCTCGTTTTGTTTTATCCAACTTGGTATATCTACTTGTTGCTTAATTTTATTTCCTACCTTCAGTCCAATACTTTTACAGAAATCAACCAACTCCATTCTCGACACCACAATATCCGTAGCCAAAGAATCCCTATCTTCTCTCAAGCTAGGCTCTACGTCGAAAAGCTTACTTAAAAGATTTTTTACATACATCATATATTCATAATCCGTTTCCCTATTTAAGCTTATCGTTATTTGGTTATTTGTCATTCCGCCATCGCCTAGCATTATTCCAACAAATTCCGCCAACTCAACACTTTTGTTTGGTTTTGTGATAAGCTTGCGGGCAAATATTTTTCTTTTCTGAAATTTTCCGGTTTTTTCCCACCACCTAAACCACGCCGCTTTTCTAAGTTCAGGATCACCGCCCACTCTACCGTATTTTTTAAGCATACTTAAAGCTCCCTTCCGCGCTCCTTTTTTTGCATACCAAAACCGATCAACTAGCCTTTCTGGTTCAGGAATTTTTATTCCAGACTTTTGAGATAAAAATTTGGCTACCTTTTCCGGTAGTAAAAACTTTTTTCTTTTCCAATCCGTAAGAGTTCTAACGCTAATTTCTAAAAGGGAAGCGAATTCAGAGTTTGATAAATTCAGTTTTAAACGGCATTCTTCCAAGAATCCTTTTTGAACATCTTTATTGAAATCTAAGCGCTTTCCACTCAACAATTCAGCCATACCTCCATTATATCACAAAAACCCATAAAACATTGCAAAATGGCGGGTTTTTATGTATTCTTTAGCCACTATGAGCCCCGAACCCAGCAAAAACTCTCCGCCAAAGGCGGAACCCCGCCCCGCCCAAAATTCGGGCGAGGCTCGCCCAACCCCGGTTGGGCGGCCGCCCGTTGTGGTTGTTATGGGTCACGTTGACCACGGCAAAACCACGCTTTTGGACTATATTCGCATTAATTGTGCCAAAGCCGCTCCTTTTGGGAGCGAGCCCCGCCCAGTTGCTGGGCGGGAAGCCGGTGGCATTACCCAATCCGTCGGCGCCTACGAAATCACCCATCAAACCAAAGACCCCCAACATCCTACGTCTAACGTCCAACGTAAAATTACCTTTATCGATACTCCCGGCCACGAAGCATTTACCAAAATGCGTTCTCGCGGCGCCACCATTGCCGACCTCGCCATCCTAGTTGTCGCGGCCGAAGAAGGCCTAAAACCTCAAACTAAAGAAGTTATCAAAATCCTCAACGATACCAAAACTCCTTTCATAGTGGCAATAAATAAAGTTGATAAACCCGAAGCTAATGTCGACAAAGTCAAAAACGAATTAACCACCGAAGGCGTTCTCCTTGAAGGTTACGGCGGACACATCAGTTTCGAACCCATCTCCGCCAAAACCGGCCAAAACGTGGACGTGCTTTTAGACCTTATCCTTTTAGCCGCCGATTACGAAAGTTTAACCTACGAATCCGGTGCGCCTGCGAGCGGTTTTATTCTCGAAGCTAAAATGGATCCTCGCCGAGGCCTCGAAGCCACCGTTATCATCAAAAACGGTATCTTAAAACAGGGCGACGAAATTATGACCTCAAGCGCCAAAGGAAAAGTTAAAATTCTCGAAAATTTCTTAGGCGAAAAAGCGAAAGAACTCGCACCGTCTTCTCCTGCTCTTATTATTGGTTTTGAAACCCTACCCCAAGTTGGAGAGGAATTCCAAGTCGGTAAAAACGTTTCACTCGGCGCTCCGGCTCCAACTCAAATATCGAAAGGCATTACCCAAGCCGAAGCCCAAGACGAATCCGCCATCAAATTCATTATCAAAGCTTCTGACTCCGGCTCACTCGAAGCCCTTTCAGCCATCTTAAAATCCTTGCCGTGCGAAAAGCCGGTTTTGATTCTCGATGAATCCGTTGGTGATATCGGCGACAACGACATCAAAAACGCCTCCTCCTCAAAAGCCATTTTAATCGGCTTCAAGAACAAAGTTTCGAAGTCTAGCAAAAACTTAGCGGACATCCAAAAAGTTCGCATTTTAACCAACGACATCATCTACCATCTTGTTAAAGAAATCGAAGAAATTTTAGCCAAACCCGAAGCCGCGGCGGTTACCGGTCGGCTCGAAGTTTTGGCCGTTTTTAACCAAGCCAAACTTCAAAAACAGCTCGTGGGCGGAAAAGTTTTAGACGGCACAATCAAAAACCGCGCTAATTTTGAGATTTACCGCCACCCCGACCTACCCTCCAACTCGCCGGCCAAAGATTTTCCGCCGAAGACGGATCCGCCTCTGGCGGAAGCGAAAACAGTAAACAACGAATTGCGTTTAGTCGGACACGGAAAAATTTTAAGTCTCCAATCCGGCAAACTCGAAATAACCGAATCTCCCGCCGGCAAAGAATGTGGTCTTGTCGCAAACTCGAGTATGGCTATCCAAAAAGGGGATTTGATTGTAATAAAATAAGTTTGGAAATGAAATACCGCCCCCAACGCCTCGTAAAAGTTTTCGAGGAAGAGTTAAGCAAAATCATCGCCAAAGAGCTGGAATTCGACGGCGCTATACCGACGATAACTAGCGTGGAATTTTCCGACAAACTCGAACACGCCAATATCGGCTTCAGCGTCTTTCCTTCCGAAAAAGCCGAAGAGGTTTTGAAAGTCATAAATGAAAACAAATTCGAACTTCGCAAACTTCTCGGCAAAAAAGTGATGATAAGAATCATGCCCCAGCTCGACTTCAAAATCGACCACGGCACCGAAAACGCCGCGAAAGTTGAAAAATTGCTTTTAGAAGATAATAATAACTAAACCCATGGCCTGGTAGCCAAGTGGTAAGGCAAGGGTCTGCAAAACCCTTATACGCGGGTGCAATTCCCGCCCAGGCCTCACGATTTTTTTAATCAAAAATCGGCGGGGAATAATTTTACGCCCGGGTGGCGGAATGGTATACGCGCGACACTTAAAATGTCGTGGTCGCAAGGCCGTGTGGGTCCGACTCCCACCCCGGGCACACTAGAATTTCTTAGCGAAGGAGTGAGCTTTAGAAATTCTTGTGCCCCGCCA
>JBBUBW010000006.1:0-19083 GCA_038058095.1 Patescibacteria group bacterium
AAATTCTACCAGCTGGTCACTGGTCGAAAAATTGCGCTAGGAACTTGAATGCGCGAATTACTCATTTTACACAAAACCCTTATTCTGATATTATCCTTCTATGTCCAATCAAGAAAATCAAAGTTCAAAAGATGAAACTCTTGAACAGCTTAAAGCCCTCGGCTACATAGACCCTGGAGCCGGAAGCTCTATGTGGCAAATTGTCCTAGCCGGGTTTTTTGCGGTGTCTTCCAAAATCAAGAATTTATTCAAAAAAATTTTCTCAAGCCGTAATCCTGAAAATCTAGAAGAATAGTTTTAATTATACCTCTATTCCATGTTCCAAATCTTTCGATCAGGTGCAGCGTGAACAAAGCGCTAAATTTTTATATGGGGCACAATAAACCAAACATCATTTATATTACCTTCGACAGCGTGAGGACGAGCCACTTAAGTTTCAATGGCTATAAAAAAAACACAACGCCCTTTATTGATTCTCTTATAAGAAAAGGAATCTACTTTAAAAATGCCTTTGCGACTGGCCCGGGGTCGTCAGTCTCGTTTGTGGGCATTTTCACCTCCACTTATCCATTGGATTATGGCGGGTATTCGTATATTAAAAAACCGAGAGTTCTATTTCCCGAAGCTTTGAAAGAAGCAGGATATACAACCATCGGCGTGCACTCCTCTCCTTATCTATCGGATTATTTCGGGTACAATCGAGGATGGGATCAATTTCTTTATCTCAACCACTTCAAAAAATATTCCGGCGTTTCAATGAGCCCAGGCTTTCAAAAAGGAACATTGAAATCTAAAACCCTAAAGAAAGCAACTGCAAGTCATCAGTGGCTTAAAAATAAAATTCCTCCTCTTGCGGCAATTTTCAAAATTATAGAAAAATCCTTGCTGTTATTTAGGAAAATAATTAAAGATATTTTCAAATTTAAACCAGCCTTTTTTACAGGAGAAGAAATGAACCGCGAAGTTGAGAGAATCCTCGATGGCGCGCAAAACCGCCCAGTATTTTTGTGGATCCACTATTTAGACGCTCACGCCCCGTATGGGCTTTTTGAAAAAAATGGTCACGGTTTGATTAAAAAAATAAAGTATCATATCAGCGATATTGCCGCCTTCCTTTTTGGAGAAGTGAATTTCATCAATAAGTTGTTTTTACCTATACATAAATCTCTTTATGATGAGTCTTTAAAATATTTAGATGGAAATATAAAAAATTTATTTAGATTTCTAGAAAATCGTGGGATTTTAAATCAAAACTCAGTTATTATTATGAACTCGGACCATGGAGAAGAATTCTTGGAACATGAGTCTTTTGGTCATCCACAAAAACTTTTTAATGTTAACATAAAAATTCCTCTCATTTTTTACTCACCCGGCAAAAAATTTGGCGAACCCAGAATTGTTTCAAATCCTGTGAGTCTTATTGATCTTGGCCCAACCATCCTTAAAATTGCCGGCATCCACCAACCCGACTCATATAAAGGGAATGATATATTTGATCGAAAAAACAAAGAAGTTGTTGTTCAAGCCTCCGAGAGTTCTGGAGACTTGACTAACCCCGATTGGACTGGCATTGCCATTATTCACAACAACTACAAGCTCATTCACTGGAAAAAACAAAAACTCCTTTTCTCTCTCGATGACGTGGAGGAGAAAAACAATCTGTACGAGATAAAAAAAGATATTGTAAAAAATTTGGAAGAAATCAAAGAAAAATATAGTATAGGTCAATACCAAGAGAAATTGTAAAAATTATGGGAAAAAAAGAAAGCATCGGAGAACACGCGACAAAAGACCCTTCTTCCTTCAGGGATCCAAGTGGGTTTATTTTCTTTGAAAAGGGTATTTTATATCGCCAAGTAAATAAAATATATTCTAATAACTACGATTTATTAATGCAATCTGGGCTATACTCTGAACTTATCAGAAAAAATTACTTAATCCCGCATAAAGAAGTTCCCAATTTCAACCCTAACCCTGATTGTTATAAAACTATCCAGCCAGAAAAAATAGACTTCATCTCCTATCCGTACGAATGGTCTTTTAGTGAACTTAAAGATGCGGCTCTTTTAACTCTCAAAATTCAAAAAATTGCCCTTCGGTTTAATATGACGCTTAAAGATTCTTCAGCTTACAACATCCAATTTAAAAATGGAAACCCCATTCTTATAGACACTCTCTCCTTTGAAAAGTATGAAGAAGGCTACCCCTGGGTCGCTTATCGCCAATTTTGCCAGCATTTTCTCGCTCCTTTGGCGTTAATGTGCTTAAAAGACATCAGATTAAACCAACTGCTAAAAATCTACATAGACGGGATTCCTTTAGATCTTGCGAGCGTCTTACTTCCTAATAAAAGTTGGCTGAAGCCAGTGACCTTTTTCCATATTCATATGCACGCCAAAAGCCAAAAACATTTTTCGGAAAAAAAAGTAAATTTCAATAAAAGAAAATTCGGTCGATTTTCTTTTATTAATCTTATTAATAGTTTAAAAGATGGAGTTTCGTCCTTGCGCTGGGAGGCAGGGAAAACCGAGTGGGCCAATTATTACGAAAATACTAACTACTCCAAATCGTCGATCAATCATAAATCAGAATTAGTATCAAAATTTATTATTAGTATCAAACCCAAAAGCGTTTGGGATTTGGGAGCTAATGACGGTTTGTTTAGCCGTTTATCCAGCAGCCGAGAAATAGAAACTATTGCTTTTGACATCGACCCCACTTCAGTTGAGAAAAATTATCTAACCATAAAAAAAGAGAAAGAAAAAAATTTACTGCCGTTAGTAAGCGATTTAACTAATCCCAGTCCGTCGTTAGGATGGAGTAGCCAAGAAAGAAAGTCTTTGATTAAAAGAGGTCCTGCTGATTTAGGTTTAGCGCTAGCCCTCATTCATCATCTTACTATTTCAAACAACGTGCCCTTCGAAGCTTCGGCTAGTTTTTTTTCTAAAGTTTGCAAAACTCTTATCATAGAATTCGTTCCCAAAGACGATTCGCAGGTAGAACGTCTCCTTAAAAACCGCACCGATATCTTTGGTTCATACACACAGGAAAATTTTGAAAAGGAATTCGGACGGTATTTCACTGTCAGCGATTCATATCAAATACTCGCGTCAAAACGGGTGCTGTATCTTATGAGAAGAGTTTAAAATCCAATTCAAACTACATTACTATGAAAATTTATATACTCCCCACAAGCGAACAAGGAATGCAAGATCGTGCGCTGAAATACCCGAAAGGTTATGAGTATAGTGGAGGCCTCAAAGCGTTGCCTTTTTTGGATGGCCTCTCGGATGCGCTTAAAGAGATGGGGCACGAAGTTCACACGACCGATTTTTGGTCACTGGAAAAAAATGGCCCCGGCGATGTGCTGGTTATGCAAGATCACCCAGTTTTCACCTGGTTTTGGCGTACTTTCTATCGTATAAAATACTTTCGTACTAAAGGTGGGTTTATACTTGCGCGGAGAAAGTTCTTATATGATAACTATCGTTTCTTTAAGCGTCGGGTATTGATCCATGCGGAATCCCCGATGGTCACGACATACGTATACAACAACCTCCAGCCGCTTAAACATTCGGGGATATATCACAAAATGATGTTTACTTCGCGGGGTTGGGGAGAAGATCTCGATTATTTTAATCTCTACGATTACCGCAACCAGAGCATTATAAGCCCCTTTTTCCAAGACAAAAAAGATCGTTTTTTAATTCTTTTAAACTCGAATGCGAGGCCACGCGCACTCTTTCGTGAATTCTACAGCGAACGGCTGAAAGCTATAAAATATTTCAGCAACGTGCCCGGGTTTGATTTATGCGGCGGCGGCTGGGGTAAGCGCCCGCGTCATCCGCTATATCTTCACTATAAGAAATATGTCGACCGCGCTTGGAAGGGGCGCGTGGACGATAAAATGGAAGTTTTAAGTAAATATAAGTTTGCCATTTGTTATGAGAATGCTCCCTACAACGGGTATGTAACCGAAAAAATTTATGATTGCCTGGCGACAGGTACTATACCCATATATCTTGGCGCCCCTGACATAGAAACAATCGTCCCATCGGATTGTTTTATAGACTTCCGCAAATTCAGCGGATATCCCGCTCTTCATAAACACCTCTTGTCGCTTTCAGAGGCTAATATTAAAATATATCGCCAAAATATGCTGCGCTTTCTCAATAACACATCTAGGATGAAGGGCATGAAAATTCTCGCGAAAAAAGTTCTCGGGATTATAGACTAACATATATTGACATTCCTTCAAGATAAAACTAGCATAAAAGGAATGAATTCGCTCATCGAAGAAATATTAAGTTAAATAAACTTATGGAGAATTCTGATCTTAGAACTATCACCCAATGCCGCTCTTGCGGCTTTAAAAATCTTGAGAGCATTTTTTCGCTAGGCGATCTTTTTGTGTCAAACTTCATAGATGGCACTGAAAAATTTGATTTCAAAAGGTATCCGCTAGAACTTGTGCTTTGCAACGCCAAATCTGGGGGTTGCGGACTTCTCCAGCTTAGAGATACTGTTTCTAATGAAATAATGTACCGCAATTACTGGTATCGTTCTGGCGCTAATCAAACCATGACCAGCGCTTTGTCAGAAATTGCCCAGACGGCAGGTATCATTCGCCCAGTCAATTCAAGTGATTATGTAATTGATATTGGTTGTAACGACGGCACTCTCATTAGGGCTTACTCAATCAAAGGGTTAAAAAAAATTGGTTTCGAACCCGCTAGAAACCTTGTCCCAGTTGCTGAATTAAGCGCTTTTAAAGTTATCAATGATTTTTTTAACAAAGAAGTCTGGGAAAAGGAATTCCCCGGCAAAAAAGCCAAAATTATCACTGCTATCGCCATGTTTTATGATCTTGATAACCCGAATAAATTTATTGCCGATATCGTTCACTGCTTAGATGAAGACGGTATTTTCATCATCCAGATGAGCTATCTCCCACTTATGTTGTCTCAAAATGCCTTCGACAACATTTGCCATGAGCACCTGGAATATTACTCCCTTTTTTCCCTTGAAAACCTGTTAAAACGTCACGGCCTCGAAGTTTTCGACGTTGGGTTGAACGATGTGAACGGCGGTAGTTTCAGAATTTTCATTAAACATCAAAACAGCGGCGCTGGCATCGAAAAAAATCCAGGCGCCGACGAACGCGTTCGAAATCTTAGAAACTCCGAAAACAAGCTGGGATTAAATGATCGAAAAGTTTACGCCGACTTTGCGTTTCGTGTTAGTGATATTAAAACGCGCACCCTCCAGTTTATTAGAGAGGAAAATTCAAAAGGGAAAAAAATTTATATTTACGGAGCCTCAACTAAAGGCAATACCCTCCTGCAATTCTATGGCATTGATTCTTCAATGGTGCCGTTTGCCGCCGAACGCAGCCAGAGTAAATGGGGCAAGAAAACTATTGGGTCTTTAATCTCAATCATTTCCGAGGAACAAGCTAGAAACGACCACCCCGACTATTTTTTAGTTTTACCTTGGCATTTTATGAAAGAATTTCTAAATCGGGAAAGCCAATTTCTTGCTCGAGGAGGTAAATTCATTATCCCATTGCCAGAGTTAAAAGTGATAAATTCTTAATTTTTTTAGCTTACGCCATCCATTCCAGTTCTTGACGCCTACTTTTAATGAAAATCCATTATACAGCAACAATTTGGCACGGAGGATTTTACCAGTTTTTTAGTAATGCTTTACAATCTCTTAATCACGAAGTTTATTTTTTTAATGAAGGTGGGTCTGTTTCACAAGTCAACCTAAAAAAAATACTTTCCCGGATACCCAAATTTCAGTACGCCGCAAACGACAAATTTAGAGAATCAGTAAGTCGCGACTGGCTAGAATCAGTCGAAAAATATAAGCCCAACCTCATCATCCTTGAATACGCCCCCAATATCTTGCCGGAATATTTACGGCGCGCTCGCGAGCTTAAAATTCCCATTTTTTACTGGATGGACTCGCCGCCAGCTGGCAGTGCGGCGCAAGATATATTAGCCTCACTTAAATTTGCCGATAAAATTTTCTCAATTGACCGGCAGTGGATGACTATCCTTTATCCCGAGAGTGATTTCATCCACCTGCCGCTCGCCGGCGATCCTGGTACCTTTCATCCTTTTAACCTTAAAGAACAAGACAAGAAATACGACCTTGTTTTCGTTGGCAGTTTTCCTCCTCAAAGCGGCGATGGCTACCTACGAGCCGAAATTATAGCGAGTATTCCGGATAAATTTTCGGTATTTGCTTTCGGAAATGGCGCGAGTTATTGGACTAAACACTTTCCCATCCTCCACAAACGCATTCGCAAAAGTGGTATCTTATCCAATACTGATATTAACGAAATTTACAATCAGTCGAAAGTGGTTTTGAATATCCATTCTACTTGGCATTCTTCTTCACTCTCTGCGCGCACTTATGAAATCGCACTCACTCGAGCTTTCCAGTTAGTTGATTATCGATCTGACCTCGATAAACTTTTCCCCAAAAACATATTTGCAACCTTCAGGTCTGCTAGGGAAGTGCCAGGTCTCATAAGCGAATGGCTGACCAAACCAGAAACACGCGTTGAAATGTCAACTCAAGCGCGTGAGTATGTGCTTAAGCACCACACTTGGCGTTGTAGAGCTGAGGAAATGTTGCGCTATTTTCCATAAGCGTTAACTAAAAAATAAGATTAGGTTTTGACATTGGAGAGAGTTTAGGGTATTTATTTATAACATGAGGACTGATCAAAGAAAAATAGGTATTATTGGATTAGGATATGTTGGTAGCGCCGTTCGCCATTGGTTTGAAAACCAAAAAAATGGTCCACCCCTATTCTTCTACGATAAGCACAAAAATATCGGGTCTCTCGACGAAGTTAATAAAGCTGACATAATTTTCGTGGCGGTCCCAACTCCGTTCAATTTGAAAAGCGGGTATGATAATTCCGCAGTTGAAAAATCGGTTGCAAATATTAAAGACAGTAAAATCATTGTGATTAAATCAACTATGCTCCCCGGCACCACGGCAAATCTCCAAAAAAAATATCCAAATAAAAAAATACTTTTCAACCCCGAATTTCTTAGAGCTAAAACTTCCGTTGAAGATTTCATAAACCCTGATAGACAAATCATCGGTATTACTCAGGAGAGCAAAGGAGAGGCGGATCTAGTTTTAGAGTTATTACCAAAAGCATCTTACACGCGCGTCATACCCTCAACCGAAGCTGAAACCGTCAAATACTTCGGGAATCTTTTTTTAAGTACTAAAGTTATATTTGCCAATCAAATCTACGATTTATGCTCCAAACTTGGGATTAACTACGATATCGTTAAAGATTGTGCTGCACTTGATCCGCGTATTGGCTTCAGTCATCTTGATGTTAATGATGATGGTTATCGCGGTTATGGAGGAGGTTGTTTTCCTAAAGACGTCAAAGCTTTTATTCAGCTAGCGCGACAAAAAGGCCTTAATCCAAAACTTTTAGAAACTATTGAAGAAATAAACAAAGAATTAAACGGCGATACATGGTGCAAATGAAAGTGGGGGTTCTGGTTCATGGTCGGCACCTTCAGTCCATAGACTGGGACCAAATTATCTGGGGAAAGAGTCCAGTCAAACTTGGCAGTCTGCCAATGCTTGTGTTTATAGTGCTCAATCGAGGAGTCGAAGGCATCGAAAAAATTATCTTTGGCTCTGGAGCTTCTGAGAAAGATGGGCTTAAAGAGTCCCAGCACATGCTCCTCTACTTTAAAAGTATGGCTCATCGGTTATCAGAATTCGATCAGATTATTAACCACCCAAATTTTGAACTCAGTCATCGCCAAACCTTTTTTAATGACCTATTCTCTAAGATTGAATGTGATACAGTCTCTCAAAACACGTCGGAAGAGATCGCTATTGCGGCAGATAAATTCACTAAACTCAATATTAAAGAGGTAATTCAAATCGCCAATGCTTCCCACGCCCCACGGTGTGCACGCGATAGTGCTGTATTACGCGAGAAAAATATTATTCCTTTTTCTCAAACGTGGAGTGTTGTATCTGATATGATGATTTATCCAGGTACTACAGCCGAAGAAGTGGTTGTTATAGAGCCACCGCACCGTGGAGACGACCCCCTAATCGAAAAGTTAATTCAGCCATATAAAGTGTTTTCTGATTTTTGTAAGATCAAAGATACTAAAACTAAAGTTGCTGTTCTTAGTGCATTTAGTGAAGTCATAAAGAAGATTGCCGATAAGTAACCAACCCCGCTTCTTTTTATTTAGCCTGTTAGAAAAAAGTCGTTTTTTGTGAATCTGATTATTTTTGCCTGTCTGTATTTAGTCATTGTGCTTCTAGGGTTGTTCGTATAAAATAACCTCCATGAATTCAAGAACTATTTTCATCACCGGAGTCGCCGGTTTTTTAGGTAGTTATCTCGGCGAGAGGTTTTTAGAGCACGGACATCGGGTTGTGGGCGTCGATAATCTTCTTGGCGGCTATCTCGATAATGTTCCCCAGGGTGTTGAGTTTTACACCTATGACTGCGCGGATAGAGCGGCAATGAAACATATTATGAAGGGCGTAGATATTGTCTATCACTGCGCCGCGACTGCCTACGAAGGTTTGAGCGTGTTTTCACCCCACCTTATAACCAGAAACATTTATGATATTACGGTATCTGTTTTAAGTGCCGGTATAGCAAACGAAGTTAAGCGTTTTGTTTTTTGCTCCAGCATGGCTCGCTATGGCACGCAAGAGAAGGTGCCGTTCACCGAAGATATGACTCCGAAGCCACAGGATCCATACGGCATTGCCAAATACGCGTCAGAGCTTACATTGAAAAATTTGAGCGAAACGCACGGCATCGAATACGTTGTGGCCGTACCACACAACATCATTGGTCCGAGACAGAAGTATGACGATCCATATAGGAATGTCGCCTCAATCATGATTAATTTGATGCTCCAGAATCGCCAGCCGATCATCTATGGCGACGGCAACCAAAAGAGATGCTTTTCATTTATCCGCGACGTTGTTGCGCCGCTTGAAAAATTAGGTTTTGAAAAAGATGTTGTGGGGCACATCATCAACGTTGGTCCGGACGAGGAATTCATTACCATTAACGAGCTTGCGGGAACAATCGCTAAACTTCTGAATTTCCCGCTTCAAGCTGTTTACATGCCGGGTCGGCCGCGAGAGGTTAAACTTGCCACCTGCAGCGCCGATAAAGCTAGAAAAATGCTCAACTATAAAACAACAGCTACTCTCGAAGAAGGTTTGCGCGAGATGATCGACTATATACGCACCCGAGGCACGAAGCCATTCCGCTATCATCTAGATTTGGAAATCGTCAATCACCTTACTCCTAAAACATGGAAAAATAAGTTATTTTAGAGCCGGAAAAAGAAAGTCGCTTTTAATAGAATAATCAATAACTAGTAGGCCTAAAACTAATAGTCTTTTCCCCGTGGTCTCTGCCACGGGGACATTGTGGTAACGCCCACGCTATGGTAAACTATGAAAAACACCGCGCGGCATGAGACCTCTGCGTACCCTGCAGTCTTCCTGCCGCAGGGTACTTGATTAAAGTTGCACTTTTACCAACACAAGAAAAGTGCCAAGAATAATAAGAACCATACCCACTATTTTTTCTAGGGCCAAAGGTTCACGCAAGACGAACACTGAACTCATTAATAGAAAAAAAATAGATGAAGCAACGAGAATTGGATAGCTTTTATTTAAAGGCTCGATGCTTAGAACGCGCAACCAAATTAAAGCACTGATCCCAAAAAACACAAAACCGGCAAAAACGAGTGGCTGAAAGACCACCGTAAGCAGGTTTCTTAAAAGATAACTGGGGCTCAAGCTTTCAACCCCAGTTTTTGTAAGCCCCAATCGGAATAAGCTATGAGCGATAATTGACGTAAACGCAGCCGCGACGATTAAAAGAAAACTAGTAATATTTCCAAACATAATACGTGAATCAATACAACGCAATATCCTCATTATACCAGTTTTTTAGAGCCCACGAAAGTCAATGTACAGTTAACACAGTGTTGACGAGAAGCGAGTGCTAAATTTATAATACCCCTATGACTGCCAACATTATCAATCTCTCTGGTATTGGCGTTGATATTCTAGAACTAAAACGTTTGGGGAAAATAAGCAATCTTCTCCGCTTCGCAGAATATTTTCTAAACCCCTCAGAAATCGAAGTTTTTAAAAAGAGTTGTGACCCTATAAACTTTATTGCTTCCCGATTCGCTGTGAAAGAAGCTGTTATTAAAGCATTTCCTGGTTCCCTGCGGCCGCATGATTTTTTGATAAAAAAAGATGGGGTGAAACCCGTGGTGTGTTTTTTATCTCCACTAGCTAAGAATTATAAAGCGTTTATCAGTATTTCTCACTCCACTCAATACGTAGTTGGGTATGCGGCAGTGATAAGAACATAAATTTACCAGTCATGAATTCTCTGGAATATCTCACCTACACATCCAAATATGAAACGTTGAACCGGGAAGATTTCACGACTCAAATAAAAATAAATCTAGTCACGAACTTTACTGATGACATACTAAAAAATATTCTCATAGGTATTTGTCTTTCAAATAATATATATCCCATCATATACAAGACGCCTTATCGACAATATCATCTAGATCTCAAAAACACTTCAAGTGAATTACATGCTAATAATCCCGACGTCACGTTTCTTTTCTTTGATATTAATCCTTTTAAAGATTCTGAATTCCGTTCGTCTCAAGATCATTTTAAAGAAATACTTTTTGATATTGAACGTTATTGCCAAGCAACCGCAAAAACCGTTGTGCTAAGCAATTTTATCCTTTCATATCAGAGCGCTTACGGAAATCTTTTCCTTCATAATCCATTTTTTAATCTTGTGAACGAATATAACCAAAAATTCAAGGGACTTGCGGCACGATTGCCAAACTTAACTATTTTAGACACTAACCAACTGATTCATTTCTTAGGTGAGTCGCGCACCTTTGATCTCCGAGGACTTTACGTTTTTGATATACCATTCACCCATGAGTTTATGACTTTGCTGGCGGACGAATGGTTTGCCTATATCCGGGCGCTTATCGGAAAATCAAAGAAATGCATCGTGGTGGACCTCGATAATACTCTTTGGGGTGGCATAGTCGGCGAGGTGGGGCCGACAAACATCGCCCTCGGCCCCGACTATCCCGGGAATGTCTTTTTATATTTTCAACACGCGCTTCTTGATTTCTATAATCGCGGTATTATTCTCGCGATCAACAGCAAAAATAATCCCGAGGATGTTCGAGAAGTGTTCGAGAAAAATCCTTATATGGTCCTCAAGGAACAGCATTTCTCAGCCATACGAATCAATTGGGACGACAAAACTGACAATCTGATCGATATTGCGAAGGAACTCAATATTGGCACTGACAGTATAGTTTTTCTAGACGATGATCCGCTCACTCGCGCAATTGTGAAAGACCGTCTTCCTGAAGTGAACGTGCCCTATTTTTCAGTTCCACCCGAGGATTACATAAAAATACTCTATGGTCTTAACATGTTTCATCAGTTTTCACTTACGGAAGAAGATAAAAAAAAAGGAAAAATGTATACCGAAGAGAAGCAAAGGAAAGAAGTACAAAAAACAGTGAAAAATATCAATGAGTATATAGCAGAACTCAATATTGTGGTTCAGGTGAGCATGGACGCAGTATCACTACTCCCCCGACTTTCCCAACTTACCCAGAAAACTAATCAATTTAATCTTACAACGAAGCGTTACACTGAATCTCAGATAAAAAAACTTATTGAAGATGGAGGACTCGTGTTTTCGGCAAATATTTCCGATAAATTCGGGAATTACGGCACGGTAATTATGGCGATCATTATTCCAGATTTGCCAAACAAAAACGATGCCGCCCTTGATATATTTCTCATGAGTTGCCGTGTCATGGGTCGAGGAATCGAATACGTCTTTATGGATTATCTGGCAAAAAATCTCGATATGCATGGCTTTAAAACTCTCCATGCCGTATTCGCTCCGACAGCAAAAAACAAACCAGCAGAGGCGTTCCTTTCTGATCACGGATTTACGGCCGAAAACAAAAAAAGCGACAATATGGCAAAGAAGTTTTCACTCGACATCTCACGTTACACAAAACAACCATGCCCAAAACTCAATAAAACAATTAAAATTACTTAAGTAAGTTTACTATGGATACACTCAAGAAAATATTTTCCTCCATACTGGGTATCGCGCCAGATCAAATCACCGGAGAACTTTCACCCCAAAATACGCCATCCTGGGACTCACTTAATGCCATCGTGCTTATTACTGAAATTGAAAAAGCATTCAAGGTGCGGTTTGGTTTCAATGAAGCTATGGCAGTAAAAAATTTTGCGGACGTTGTAGAGCTCGTGAAATCAAAAACTATAGACTTTCATGAGTAACAAAAGCGCTAAGATCTCTTATCATGAAATCATGGTTGGAAATCGGGCATCGTTTTCGCTGGTCATAACCGAAAAACTCGTCAACAACTTTAGTGAAATTTCAGGTGATACAAACCCTCTCCACGTTGACGAGGAATACGCATCTCGCACCCATTTTGGTCACCGCATTGCGCACGGCATGCTCGCGGGGGCTTTATTTTCAAAACTTATTGGCATGCACCTGCCAGGAAAATATTCCCTATACCTATCCCAAACCCTTTACTTTCATAATCCCATTTGGCTTGGTGCTGCGGTTAGTGTATGTGGCGAGGTGACACATAAAACTGACGCCACAAAAACGGTTATTATCCACACATCGGCCGAAGATACTAAGTCGAAAAAATTATTGGTCGATGGCGATGCCTTAGTGAAATTGTTCAAGTAATATTTACCTATGGGACAAAAACGGACAGCGATAATTTCCGGAGGACTGGGTGGGGTAGGAAGGGCTATCGGGAAACAGCTCGCTTTGGACGGGTATGATATTATCGCGCTTTACCTAAATACGCCGCCGGAAGAAGCGAAAACTGCCATACAAGAATTTACTCCTGGAAATCATGAGGCAATTCGTTGCGATATTCGCGATGCCTATAAAGTACGGAGTGTTATTTCCCAATTATCTGAAACACATAAAATCACAGTTGCTATTCATACAGCCGTTGATCCGATCTTGCGAAAAAACCTCCTCGAACTGAACGGAAATGAATTTAACGGACAATTTGCTACCGGGGTTTTTGGCGGATTCAATTTCCTTAAAACTGTCGCGCTCACCATGAAAAAGGATGGCGGCAATATCATTGGCATACTTTCGCGGCCTCTTCAATTTAATATCCCACATCCGCGGATGGGCGGATATATAGTGGTTAAACACGCTCTCCGAGGATTACTCAAAGAACTCTCCGAAGAGCTTATCCCTTTTCATATTGCAGTAAATGCCGTCGCGCCCGATTTTTTGAATACTACCCTCAACGCCGATTTACCTAAAGAAGTCAGAAAGTTTATTGAAGAGCGCGCCGTAACAGGCAGCATCCGTTCACCCGAAGACGTTGCCCACGTTGTGTCGTTCCTGTGTTCAGAAAAAGGGAAGGGTATTAACAGCAAAATTTTTTCGTTCAACAAAAAAGAAGTAACTAATCTTTAATCTCTGATTTAAAAGCATACATCTTACCATCCAGTCATCAGGAGATTTTTGAGATTTCCATGTTGCCTAAAACTCAAGTTTTGAGTTGTTAGTTATCTTAATTCGGTCTTCTAAAACTGGAAGTAAATAAACCTTGGTCCCTGTTGCACGCCCAAAACCATCAGTATTAGAACTATAACGTATGCGAAAGCCATCTGATAGTACCAAGGAAGACTAGCTAAACGCTTCGAAAGCGACTTCTTAGATTCGAATGCATCGAAAATAACGAGCGTGACGATTAAAAAGACAGCAAAAAAAATATCCATCCTGGAAAGAATAGAATAATCTAATCTCCCAAAATTTACGAAGATATTTTTGGTGATGGTAAAAGCGGTGTGTATCGAATCTGCGCGAAAGAAAATCCAGGCGAAAGAAACGAGGTTAAAGGTAAAAAATATTTTCCATAGCTTTACGAGAAAAGGAAAACGTGAAAATCCTATCGCGCTGGCGATGCGCGCTCGGAAAGATTGCGTGGTAGTCCCAATAACAATATAAAAACCGAAAAGGGAACCCATCAGAATATAAGTCCATCCCGCACCATGCCATAGACCGACAACAAAAAAAGTGATAAGTATGCCTAGATACACCCCCGCTTTTTTCGAGTATTTGGAAATAGTAAACGCTAAAGGATAGTAAAAATAATCCCGAAACCAAGTCGAAAGGGATATGTGCCAGCGACGCCAAAATTCCGCTATTGTTTTAGAAAAATAGGGCTGTCTAAAATTATCCGGTATCTGATACCCAAGCACTTTTGCCGAACCAATCGCAATATCGGTATAACCTGAAAAATCGCAATATAGTTGAAACGCAAAAAAGTAGGTCGCAAGCAAAAGTGTCGCCCCAGAAAGTCCAGCCGGAGAATAGTACGCTGTGTTGACTAAAAAACTTAAACTGTCTGCAATCACCACTTTCTTAATTAGGCCCACTCCTATTAGAAACAAGCCCCCCCTGATATTTTCACCTTTCCACTCTTTTTTCTCGTGAAGCTGGGGAATGATGCTCGATGGTATTAAAATCGGTCCAGAAATAAGATGGGGAAAGAACGAAACAAAAGCCGCGTATTTTCCGAGGTTCTTTTCAGGCGGCAATTTCCTGCGATAGATATCAATCATATATGCCGTTGACTGGAAAATATAAAAGGAAATACCTATAGGAAGAATAATATTAAAGATGAGTGGGGGGGTCGAAATTGAAAAAAGGCCCCAAAGTGAAACTGAGATAAAATCAAAATATTTAAAAAAAATAAGCGCGCCCAGATTCACCACAATGCCAGCCACGAGAATCATCTTCCGCTTGCTCGTTTCCACAAATTTCTCCATCCAAAGCGCTAATATCCAATCAATAAACGTGACGGCAAAAAGAAGTAAGCCGTATGCTGGCTTCCAGCTCATATAAAAAAAATAACTGCCTGCGAGAACTATCACCCAGCGAAACCGCAAGGAGGTCATAAAATAGATTCCGACGACAGTGGGGAAAAAAATAAGATAAGAAATTGAATTAAAAACCATGGATTTTTAGAAAATTTTTGTTTTCAAGAAATTTGCGATGCGAAGTGCAATTTCTCGAGACCATGCTCCGGAGTAGTGAAGTCCATCAATATATAAAGGTTCTTTCACTCCTTTTTGTATATCAGCAAGATATAGAAAATTATTACCCATGGAGTGATCAGCTACATATTTTGCCATGTATGGATACCCCAGGGAAGCGTCAGGACCTATCGAGGCTTTTTTAAACAGATCAAGATCTGGATTATATTCATAGCTGGGAATGGGTTGCCAAACAAAAAATACTTGTACTCCAAATGCCAATGAGGTTGCCTCAATAAGTTTTTTATTCGCTATAAAACGTTGTATAGCCTCGTTAATATTTGTCGTATCTTTCTCTGTGGGGACATATGAAATTGTCGACGTTGACCAAGTGTTTTTTGTCGCCAAGAAAGATTTTATCCATGAGACAACAGGAAGACTGCTAAGAATTCTAGAATACGTATTTCCACTAAAAAACGATTCAATATCCTGTGTAAATTGCGGCCGTTCGCCAAGCGTGCCAACATCAAACTCGGTTTGACCGCCTATAAAGACGGCGACATTCGGTATATTTCCGGAAACAAGTAGCTTATCATACAGAGCTCTTTCCTGCGAAGAATAAAAGAATCCCCTTCCGAAATTATATACCGCCACATTCTTTCCTGAACCAGTTTGTAAAAACTCTTGAAGGTAAGACGCAATTGTTTGTTCATCCGGAACTCCATAGTTAAATACCGCCGAATTACCGAATATAAATATATTGAAATTAGCTTTCTTCAAAGGCCACGATTCTTGATTTTTAACATGACGGAAACCACTTTCATCGACATTTACATATGTCCCGTGATAAGGACCCTCTTTGATCGTTGTGAACGGTTCGTAAAGAAATCCACGTGACCACGTCTCTTTCATCAGTTCTGCGTACTGGGCTCTTGTAAACCCCGGATATAGACTCAAAGGAGAAACTCCATACTTTTCCGCAACTGGATTTATTCCTCCAAGTGACGCCCGCACCACGGAAACAGCGTATAAAGCTACATTCATAAAAACAAATCCCACGAGAAACGCCACAATTACTGCCGAAGCATTCTTAAACCACACAATTAAAAGTGTCTCCGTCAGCTTTTTTCTAAGAAAGATAAAGCAAAGACCGAGAGCGATACTGACGGATTCAAATATCCAAATTATAACAAGATTTTTAATTTCAACTATCGGACGCGGAACTGGTCGAAATAAGTAACCGATCGTCCATTGATTGAGTACTATTCCGCTCGCGATTAAAAATAATCCAAATAATAAAAAACCTCTCTTTTTATAGTCGATTCCCATTGGTCTCAAGAAAACAATATCGCATTACGACATAGTATAATTGAATTTAGCAATTTATTTATATCACGTGACTCCAGAGTACGCAAACCATCGTTGTTTTTTTTGACTCGGGGGAGTATACTAAAAACTATCTACGCACCGTTTAAGGTCGAATGGCTATGGCTAGACACTCCCTATAACATGTTTGACGGAAAAAAAATCATTGTGGTTATGCCGGCGTACAATGCCGCTAAAAAAATAACCTCTGTATTTAAAAGGATCCCCAAAGAAATTTGGAGTAGTGATTTTTTTGTCATTATCGTAAACGACGGAAGCACAGATGAGACCCGTGAGAAAATTTTGGAAATAAAATCTCGTTGGAGTAATAGGATTTCGGTGATTGATAAACCTAAGAATGAAGGATACGCGCGCGCTCAAAAAGATGGATTTGAAGAGGCCTTGCGCCGTGGCGCGGATATTGTGATTCTACTTCATTCCGACGGCCAATATGCTCCCGAAGTACTTCCAGAACTTCTTCGGCCGTTTAAAGAAGGAATAGACATTGTGCAAGGGTCTCGTATGGTTAACAAGCGCAGTGCCTTAAAGGGCGGAATGCCGTTCTACAAATTTATAGCGAACATAGTTCTAAGCAGTCTCGAAAATTTAGTGTTTCACTTGAACTTCGCTGAGTACCACTCGGGCTATATGCTTTATTCCAGGAAAGCACTAGAGACAATTCCCTTCAAGAGATTATCCGACACATTTCACTTCGATGGAGAAATGCTTTTAGTCGGCGCGAAAAAAGGATTACGGGTTAAGGAAATTGCCATCCCCACCTTGTATGCCGATGAAGTAAGCCACCTAAAACCTATTCAGTATGGCTTAAACGTCATTAAGATTATGATCAGATATCTTTTTGGGAAGTATAATTTTTGATATAAGTCTTTAATGGCAAAACTTCAAGCGCCAAAAGTGATCTTTATGGGGGTAGTAGTTATTTTAATGGCTATCACGATTGCTTTTGGTTACACCGGTTATGCTCTGCACGGTTTTCTGGACTCCATATTTTTTATGCCTCCGGCCGTGAGTTTAGCCGTTGGTCAAGGATTTAATAATCCGGTAACCGACCTGCGCTCTTCTTGGGGAGACCCCACGGGACAGGAAAGATATTTATACTTTCCGCCGCTTTTTCCACTTGTAATCAGCGCTTTTATCTCGCGGGCGGTATCACTCCCTCCGCCGCAGCAAGCGCTGTTCGCTAGTGGAATTTTAGTTGCGCTCACGATTCTTCTCTTATCTTTTGTTTTCTATAAAATTGCAACCTTGCATGGAAGAAAATTTAACCTTTTTAGCGCCGTGCTCATTTCCACGATTCTCATTATTATACTGCGTTCGTCTTGGATTTTTATGGCTAGACCCGAGACGCTTGAAAACCTTCTTCTTGTTGCGGGATTTCTCACGGCATTTTTTGCTCGCCGAGTGCGACAAATTATTTTCAGTTTTGCCATTATCCTCGGACTGATGGCGGCCACCCATCCCTTCGGAGTGTTTTTCTTCGCTTCTTTTGCCGGATTATTTTTCTCATTTTTTTACGACGGATGGCGGCGGGTTATTACTTATCTTGCTTCCACGTACCTTTCAGCGTCTGTTGTTTTTATTTTGGTAATGCAGTTCTCGCCATACAGCGTAAGCGAGACAATTACTGGAGTGCTGCGGCACGCCTCAATTGAAACTCAAAGGATAAGCTTCGACCGAGTCGCGGCTTTCGTTGGTAGTCCCTACGCTATTTTGTATGGTATAGCGGTGCTTTTGATTGCGGCTTTTTGTACCCACTTTTATCTTCGTTATCGCACTCAAATCAAGACGCCTTCTCTTTTTGTGCTTTTTTCCATAGTGATTGGGAGTCTTGTGGTGTATTTTGCTGTCATGGGAGTGAAAACTTACTACGCCTCCCTATTCTCTATGCTTATTTTTTCCATGCTCGTTTATTACCTTATCCACGTTGTAAACCACCGGCTTATAAAACAAGCGACATTATTTTTTCTTATCATTTTCGCGGTTCTTTCTATAAAACCCATCCTCGTCTTCCCGTCTTTTTTGCAAAAAGGTGTTTCAATCACAGAAGCGCGCGAAGCATTCGCGCCGGTTGCCGCGCGTTATCCGGGAACCGATATTTTTATCGCGGCCCATTTGTGGGTTTTATCCGAGGATTACGAACGGATGCATTACATTGGAGACCTAACGCCAGAACAGAAAGCCCGTCGGCCGCTTATTCTTGTTCTTGACCAAACCTATAGTTATGGGAACTATAGCCCAACAGCAGCGCCGCTCCCTGAAGTGGAAGGATGCCCACTCCAAGAAAATCATTTTGTTGGCGAAGTTCCTGAATTCTTTGGTTACAAAGTCTCGAGCGCGATGCCTGGTTACGGCTTCGCGGTGTATATTTGTAAGTGAAACGAAGGAGCGGGCGTTATAAAGAATAAATAAGTCACTCGCACGGGTGTTTTAGGCATACTCATATGGCGGGTTGACCTTTTGATAATTGACCCGGACCCCATATATTAGACACAAAGGTCGATAAGCAATATCCTTTGTGTT
>JBBUBW010000007.1:0-11736 GCA_038058095.1 Patescibacteria group bacterium
GCGTGTTTTGACGGAAAAGCGAAAAAGTCCTATAATCACGTGGTTACTAAATCGCTCGTAACCATTCATTTACTTATTCGTTATCTATGTTAGACCGAGAAAAGTCTATAGTTTCTGACGCGGTCAGGGGTGAGGCCTCAGCTTTTGGTCTCCTTTATGACTATTACCAGTCTAAAATATACCGGTTTATAGTCCTCAAAGTAGGCCGAAGTGAGGAAGCTGAGGACCTCACTCATCAGGTTTTCTTGAACGCTTGGCAGAACATTAAAAACTACAAAAGCCAGGGGTTCCCTTTCTCAAGTTGGCTTTACCGAATCGCCCGCAATTTAGTGATTGACTATTACCGAACCTCGAAAGAGACGGTGTCAGTCGACCAAGTTGATCCAGAATATTTTGCAGCTCCGGCAACGGTTCATTTCGATATCGATAACAAGTTGCAGATAGGAAAAGTTAGATTGGCAATCAGCAAACTCGATTCGGATTATCAGGATGTGATTATTATGCGGTTCGTCGAGGAATTATCGATCAAGGAATCGGCTGAAGCGTTGGGGAAAAGTGAGGGAGCTGTGAAATTAATGCAATATAGGGCTTTAAAGAAATTAAAAGAATCATTAGGGAGTTGAAAAAAATTAATAAATGGATCTAATAAAACTACTTAAACAACTAAATAAGATGGAGCCGGACTTGGAATATACACGAAGGTCAAAGCTCGCAATTTTAGGTTTGCTTGAAAATAATCCAAAAAGAACCGCCTGGGGTTTAATGTGGTCCGGTATCAAGTTCAGTACCGGCTCGATGGTAACTGGATTAGTAATTGTCCTTATCTTTGTAGCTTTTTCAGCAATAAAGTTTTCTTCACCAACGCCACTCGCCGCTCTCGACCCAATCACCCTTCGGGCAGAAGCCGAAGCAATTGATATTCAAATCAAACTAGCCACTTTGGGGTATGAAAATCCATCTCTTTTAATTAACCAATCTACCACTCTTAAAATCGTTTCGGGCGCTAGTAGTAAAATAACGGTAGACAAAAATGAAACCAAGATCTCAAGCGACGTACCCGCTGTTAAAGATGGCGCTCCAACCAGCACGGTGGATAGCCCGACGATCGATGAAGTCTTAGGGAAATTATCCGAATAAGGTGGCGATTTTAAATAAAAACTTAAGTTTTTCAGGAAAGAGCCTGATTGCAATAGGCTTTTTCTTGTTTTTCTCGGGGACACCATTGGTATTGGCGGAGACAACGACTCCTTTGGATTGCCGGTTCAAAACAGAGCTTGCAAATTTGAGCTCTATTCAAAATGATTCGAGTTTAGATTATCTCCAAAAAATAAAGGCAGAGCTTGCTCTTCGGCAAAAAATCCTGGGAAAGGTGCTCGACTGCGCTGTTCAGGAAGCCGAAGTGCTAAAAACAAGGCTCGAAGAGACTAATGTGAAAGACGCGGAAGTAACCGCTGCAAAACTTAAGTTAAATATCGAGATAGATCAAGTAATCTTATTATATAAAAACCGAGCTAAAACCGTTAAAGATCTGGGAATTTACGGATCTAAAAGTTTAGCCGGACAACTATCGGAATGGAGATTATTTAATTACAACGACTTAGTTTCAAGGGTGGCAAATATAATTTCTTGGAATAACAGCCAGGGGGCGATTGATTTAGTCGAGAAGAGACTAGATAACATTAAAAAGGCCTTCATTGATTTAAAAGTGGTTGATCCCAGTCTTGAGAAAATTATGCAGACCGCCGAGGATAATTTAAAAAAAGCGGAAGATATGAATGAATTAGCGAGGAGAGCAATCGTAAATTCATACCAGGTGGACCAACAATTAGTGATGATAAGAGATTCGCTAGAAGCAATTGCTGGAGTTTACAAGAATTTTTTTGAAGTTAGCGACATTTTGACGGCAAGTTCTACTACTAAATAATTACCACAACTAAAAGAAAAACCCGCCAGATGGCGGGTTTTTCTTTTAGAACGTTCGAAGATTTATAAAACGGCTTCTTTTAGGGCTTTGCCGGCTCGGAATTTAGGTTTAATTGAAGCGGCAATGTGGATTTTTTCTCCAGTCTTTGGATTGCGTCCTTCCCGGGCAGCTCTTTTAACTACACGGAAAGTGCCAAAACCGGTTACAGTGACATCCTCGCCTCTCGACAAGGTTTTGGTAATAGTATCAAAAACTGCTTCAACAGCTCGGTGGGCTTGAGCTTTAACTTCAATACCGGCGGTCTTCATTACACCTTCTACTAATCCTTCTTTGGTCATTTTTATAAGAGTTTTACGGTTCGACCTTTCTTAGATTGGTTTTATTATAGCAAAATCAAGCCCAGTACCACAACTTCGATTCTTCCCAAGTATTAGATTTACTAGTCAGAACTCATATTAGAATTTTACACTCAAAAATACCGAAAAATAAACTATGTCGAAGTTGTGGTGTTGGGCAAGGCTAACTCGCTAATTTTAGACAAAGACGCATACGAAAATCAAGGGGTATCGTAAAAAAGTGGAAAAATTGGGTTATATGATGAAAACTCCGGCGGCGAGGACTGTAGTCCAAAGGCCATCTTTATTCCCGACGGCAGATTGGGTGGTGTTTAAGGTGCGGACGATTTTACCACTCATTTTATAGAGCTGTTCCCTTTCACTCCAGGCGGTGTTGACGTCAAACTCAATGCCTAAAGTTGAAGCCAACATACTGGCAGCTAAATCTTCGGCGTAGTCCCCGGCTTTTATTTCGGTTTCACCGAAAGCGTGGTGTTCAGAAAGATAGCCGTGCTGCCCTTCTTCGGCTGGGAAAGCGGCGCCTACCGAAGCGGCGATAAGGCGATTCGGCTCATTAGTTTGAAGGCGATCATAAACACAAAAAGCGATTTCGCCGGGATGGAGAAGTTTTATTCCCTCCTCTTTGGTAATTCTCTTACAGCCAGGCGGCCAGATACTGGAAACTAAAATCATATTAAGGTGAGCGATGCCGGCATCGCGCAAAGCCATCTCAAAAGAAGCCAAGCGTTCTTTGTGAACGCCGGAGCCTTTTGTAAAAAATATTTTTTTGGGAACGATAGCGCCTTCTCGGATGAGTTGGCTGGGGGTTTTAATTTCGTCTGGCATGAGTAATCACGAATATACAAATTTATATTAATATACGAATAGAATTTTAGAAGAAAAAGGAGATGGGCGCAAATGGGGAAAAGGACACTCATATTTCCCTTTTGGGAACCGGCGTTGTGATTTCTCCAGCGGCAATCACCCGCCTGCATCTCCCTCGCCAGATTTTGTTTAACAAAAACCAAGCTCTGGCTTCGGTCCGATAGCTTCCCAAAATCAAAATACTCGCTTATTTGGAGAACTTAAAGGTTGAAAGGATTTGCAGAGCTAGGGTCACTGATTCCTTACCATTGCTTTCGCCATTATTTCCAAACTCGTAAAGATCGTTTCCTTTTTTAAAAAAGACAAGAATAAATTCCTTACCGCTAGGGGTCAAACTAGCATACTCTTTTGCGGGCAAACCATCGACGGTTACATCTTTAAGGGTGCCGTTTTTAATCCAGTTAAATCCAGAAAGACAATCTTCGATTGTAGGGCAGTCCCTTGCCCCATTTGGGTTTATTTGAAAGTATATTCTTGATACTCCATATACTCCATCGCCTTCCTTGAGTGCAAAATAAAAAGTACCTCCATCGCTTATACCTTGATTAGGGTCGGTTGGTCCAATCAACTCTTTGGGATACTTAATTTCAAATCCATATTTGTCGTTGCGGTAGGTTTGCCAATCAGATATATCGCTAGTCGTTTGGGAAGCCGCCTCGATTGGCTGCCAAGTTCCTATCTCTGACAAACAATCTTTCAAGAATTTTTCATTTGCCTCGGCTTCGCTCCGGTTTCGAGCTTCCAAAACTTGGCACAAACCTTTAAAAAGAAAACATTGCTCCCCGGTTTTAGTTTCGCAATCTTCTTGAGTTTTAAAAACTTCTTTTTTACAATAACCGATTGAATCTTTGATCTTGGGATTAGTTATGCAAGTATATCCAGTTGGACATACAACCCCGGCGTATCCGCCGCACTCAATTTTTGGTTCGGGCGGGTTTTGGGTTTTGTTTTTAAAAGCAAAATATCCCAGTCCGGCGGCCACCACGACGATTAAAACCACAAGCCAAACACTAGCGAAACCTTTAGTATTTTTCATACTTTAATAGTAGCAAAAGAATGGGAATATGTAAATGTAAGACGTCACGAAAACACGCTTTTGTAACCCTTCGACTCGCTATCGCTCGCTCAGGATAACTTTGCCTATTATTTTATCTTCAAGTAAAACTGAAGGCAAAATTAGATTATCTGGTGTTGGTTGGAGGCGAAGGCGACGGCTTTTTTGATGTCGTCGGTGCCGCTTACCCATCTTAGAATTCTAGACATGCCAAAACCGCAACCGGCGTGAGGAACCATTTTTTCTTTGGATTTGTCGATGTACCAAGCGAAGTCATCAATACTGCCGCCCATGCCGAGCAGGCGTTTATACATCTTGGAGTTGGTGAGGCGATAGACTAAGGTTTCGGGGTCGTCCACGCGAGCGGCGGAACCAACCGCCTCCCCTGCTATGGGCAGGATGAGATCGGCAGAGAGAACTAGTCCGGGAGTTTCTTTGTCGGGTAACATATTAAAGAATTTTTCGACTTCGATTTCTTTTTTGTGATCCCACATCGGGTCGGGGTAACGAGTAATGAATAGCGGATGGCTGTCATGCATCGAGATAAGCTCGGCTTCTTTTTTAGAATTGATGTCGTCGCCCCAGTTCAAACCCAATTTTTCTATGGCTTCGGTGTAGGTGACTTTTGGGAAAACGGATTTAACTTTAGCTAAACGGGCGATAGTGGTATCGCTAAGCCCCATTTCTTTTTGTTTTTGAGCCGGGAGTTTTACTAAGTCGTGAGCTATATGGTAAACGAATCCTTCAATTCGTTCTAGGAGTTGGTCGAAGTTGCCGGCGAATTCAATTTCCATCATTTGAAATTCGGTGAGGTGACGGTTGTCACTCCCCGGCTCGGCGCGGAAGCTTGGACCAACACAGTAGACTTTACTCAAATACGGCACAAAAGCTTCGAGGTAGAGTTGGCCGGTTTGGGCGAGATAGGCCTGATGTTTTTCGGGGTGGCCGAACCAGTTGAAGTCTTTGTTTGAGCTCACTTCAAAAAGCGTGTTTACGTTTTCGCAGGCGCCGGAGGCGCGGACAATCCTCGGCGGGAAGATTTCGACAAATCCTTCCCCCTCGAGATAGTTGCGACCGGATTTAAATACTTGCGCTTCTAAAAGTGCGGTGGATAATTTATCCTTCATAATGACCGCGATACTAATATACTAATGCGTGCTAATGATACTAATAATACGAATTAATTCGCATAATTAGTATTCATTCGTATATTTGCATCGATGTTGTTTGTTGACCTTTGGTTTATGTTCTGGCTGCGGTATAAAAAAAGACTCCCTAACGGGAGCCCCTAAATCTCAAAAATAAATATTCGGCGGGCCTTTTGGGGGCCATCTCCGAAATGATGAATTTTCTTCCGAATCGCCATTGGGACTAATACTACTCCGAGCGAAGAAGAGGTCAATGTGGATTTTGGGGATAACTCACCTGCGAAAATAGTGCCAATTAATACCCCCATCCGCTGAATTTATGAGTATTCCCGTCATCAGAGAGATAGCTATCTATTTTCCATTCGTTATTTTCTTTGGCTAGTACTATATAGGCGATATACGGAATTGACGGGCTGGGACTCAATTCGCTCCCTATACCATGTGCTTGGTAACTGCGTTGTTCTTCTACTTTTACGGCACAAGAACCAGATTCATTCCCGCTCGATTGCTCCAATATCTTGTAAGATGATTGCATAAAATTAGTCAGACCAGTATTGTAAAGCCTTGGGCCGGCTGCATCGCTTCCTAAAAGGGACTCGTAGGATACGGAGTCTCCCGGGTTTCTAGGTTGAGTGAAAAGTTTCAGAATACCAAGAGAATCTCGTTTTGTTTGTAAATCTTCAAAAGTTTTTACAACATTGACGATATTCTCTTTTTCCTTAGCGCAGATATCCGTGGCATTAAGAATCGGAACCCAACCTTTTTTGAAATCTTTACCGCAAACTTCCTCGAATGTTTTTCCGGGTGGCACGTAGTCGCATGCTTGGTTATGACACGGTTTTCCGGTTTTAGTTTCGCAGTCTCCTTGGGTTTTGAAAACTTCTTTCTTACAATAGCCGATTGAATCTGCAATCTTGGGATTAGTTATGCAGGTATAACCGGCTGGGCATGCGATTCCACTAATTCCCCCACACTCAATTTTTGATTCGGGCGGGTTTTGGGTTTTGTTTTTAAAAGCAAAATATCCCAGTCCGGCGGCGATTACGACGACTAAAATTACAACAGCGATATTGGCAAAGCCTTTATTGTTTTTCATAGCTTTGGAGTGATTGATTATTTTACCGAAACTGGAATTTCAGAGGCGCGGGAGAAATCTTTGAGAGTTTTAAGGTTGCCGTGGAAATTATCGAAGTTGAAACCATAGATATTTAATTTAACAATCCTGCCGTTTTTATCGTAATCAACGACAACATTTCCCTGAATATCAGAGTCAACACTTTTAGTTTTTTTTATTTCTAGTGAAAGAACCTTACTTTCACGGTCATATGAAATTTTAGCTTGGTTTTTGTTCATAAATATTTTTTAATTTTCGATGTTTCTATAACGGTTATAATTTTAAATTTATTGCCGCTCGTTTCTCCAATAATTATAAGAAGGCGGGCTTTGTTTCTATTTTTGTAGAGTTTTTTAATTAACAACCTATCAGCGTCATCATATAACACTTTAGAAGGACTACGCAAGGCGTTTTCTAAGGCACTTTTAGAAATTGAACGCTCGACCATCCGCTTTCTAGCGTGATCAGTCAGAATATAGTCCATTCTCCAATTATACTAAATTTTGCCCAAAAATACTTTTTCCAATCTGTCCCCTGTTATAAGGGATTTGGGGTTGGTTTCTATGATGACGATTTTGCCTTTATCTAAGACATAAACGCGGTTTGAAATTTCGAGCAAGGATTTAATATTGTGCTCGACAACCATAATCGCAGTTCTACGTTTTGTATTAATTTCTCGAATTTTTTCAAAAACTTCTTTGACTATTTTGGGAGCAAGGCCAAGCGAGGGTTCGTCGAGAAGTAAAACTTTAGGGTCAACCATTAGTCCACGAGCTAAAGCGAGCATTTGTTGTTGGCCTCCGGATAACGAGCCCGATTTTTCTTTGCGCTTGGTTTTTAGAGCTGGGAAAATATCCATCACTTCGGCGATACGATTTTTTACGAGAGCTTTATCTTTAATCACAAAACCGCCCACTTCTAAATTTTCCTCAATAGTCAGATGAGTAAACACCCTCCTTCCTTGCGGAACGAAGGCAATGCCCATTTTTACGATTTCATGCGAGATGGGTTTTACCGGTTTTTCATGCCAGAGAACTTTGCCGGATTCAATCGGCGCAAGACCAAAAATAGATTTCAAAACCGTGGATTTGCCAGCACCATTGGGGCCCATTAGGGCAACGATTTCACCTTCATCGATTTCAAGGCTAACTCCATCAAGAGCTTTGACACCTCCGTAGTGGACGTGGATATTTTCAATTTTTAATAAAATTTCCTTTTCCATTTTAATCTCCAAGGTAGGCTTCGATGACTTCTTTCCTCTTTAGGACTTCTTCAGGTTTACCTTCGGCTAAAAGTTTTCCGGAATCCATGACAAAAACATAATCGGAAAGCTCGCGGATTAGACCCATATCATGCTCGATTAAAATTATGGTCTTGCCTTCTTTTTTTAATTCTTCCATGACCGAAACGACAATTTTTCTCATTTCAGGAAAGAGGCCGGCGAAAGGTTCGTCAAATAAATAAATTTCCGCTTTCATGGCGAGCGCCCGGACGATTTCTAGAAGTTTCCGCTGGCCGTACGAAAGATTGACGGCTAAATCATTTTTCTTTTCCCAAAGATTTACTTTTTTTAATAATTCTTCGGCGATTTTTAAGTGATAGTTGGTGTGCTTGTCGAAAATAGCTTTAAAAACTTGGCGCTCGGTTAAGACCACGAGGATGTTGTCCAAAACCGTCATCTGTTCAAAAAGGCGAATGGTTTGAAAGGTGCGGGTGATGCCGAAAGCGGGAGTTTCGTGAGGTTTTATTTTGGTTAATTTTTGAGATTCTTCAATGACCACTAATCCGCCGTCCATTTCGAGCATACCGCTTAGGGTGTTAATAAGAGTGGTTTTGCCGGAACCATTGGGACCGATAATGCTTGTGATTGTCCCCTTCTCGATTTTGATCGAGAGGTCGTCTACGGCGTAGACGCCATCAAAATGCTTTTTTAGATTTTTGGTTTCGATGGCTTTCATTTTAAAGTTTATATTTACCAATTAAGCCTTGAGGACGATATAACATCAAAACCACAAGAAGCAGGCCGTAGATTGCTTGGCGGGTTTGGGCGGCGATTTCTGACGGGAAACCGATGAAACGAAGGAACTCTGGAAAGGCAACTAAGATTAAAGCTCCAAGAAGCGATCCTTTGAGATTGCCTAATCCGCCTAAAACCACGATAGCTAAAATAAATACGGATTGCATTACATCAAAAGAAGCCGGGTTGATAAAAGTGATATAAGAAGCGAAAAGCGAGCCGCCGATAGCCGCCAGAGCACCGGAGATGGTGAAGATGGCTAATTTGTAGGAAAAAATATTGTAGCCAAAAACCTGAAGGGTTTTTTGATCTTCACGGATAGCTTTGAGGGCGCGGCCGAAAGAAGAATTAACAATAAAACGCGAGATAAAAAAAGTAATCACAAGAAAGGCAAGCGACAAAATCAGAAAATAGTTATTTTGGAAAAAACTGACACCGAAAAGACTGGGCTTGGGAATACCGGCGATGCCTAGCGGGCCGCGGGTTAGGTCATACCAATTAGTAAATACAGCTAAAACTAAATAATTTAAACCAATGGTGCCTAAAACAAAATAGTCGCCCGACAAACGACTTAAGATAGCACCAATAATAAAACTCAAAATGCCGGACAAAACGATGCCGATAATCAAAGAAGTGAAGAAGCCAAAACCAGCGTGGGCCATTAAGATACCGGTGGCGTAGGCGCCAATGCCGAAGAAGGCAGCGTGGGTGACGGAGAGAAGGCCGGTGTAACCCATCACTAAATTCAAGCTTAAGCTTAGAATCGCGTAGATGGCAAAAAGAATTAAAAGATGAATTAAATAGTCCATTTTATTTTTTCTTATTCATTATTCCCTCCGGTTTAAAAAGTAGAAATAGAACTAGAAGACCGAAGGAGATGGCGGGCTTCCATTCGCCAGAAATTTTTAAAATTCCAAAATTCTCCACGAAACCAAGCAGGAAGGCACCTAAGAAGCCCCCATAGATATTGCCGATGCCGCCAATAATTGACGCAGTGGCTCCTTCGAGAACTATAACAAGGCCCATAGTTGGGCGAATGCCAGTATCAAAACCAATAAAAATTCCCGATAAGCCCGCGAGACAAGAACCTATAAAAAATATCCAAGAGATAATTTTATCGGTATTGATGCCGATAATTTTCGAGACTTCTTCATCATCACTTACGGCTCGAACAGCTTTACCGAAGCCGGTTTTTTTAAGGACTAAAGCTAGCCCGATAAAAGCAACAATGGCAGTTATAAAAATTAGTCCCTGAATCCAAGTGAAGGTAGCTCCAAAAATTTCATAGGTTGTTGGACTTTGGGTGACATCGAGAATACTCTGAAATTGAGAGGTGAAGAGAATTGAAATCACGGCCTGAAGCATAGTGAAAATTCCCAGGGAAGCAACGAAAGAAACTAAATTCGAGGCTTTGTTGCGTCTTAGTTTTCTAAAGACGAGGTGATCAGAAAGATAACCAAAAATGCCGGCGATAAGAATGCCGGCGATAATACTAAGATAAAGATTGGAACCCAGCTGGTTAAATAAGTAATAAACAGTGTACCCACCGATGGCTGCTAAGACGCCAGGAACCATGTTTACAAAACGAGTCGCTCCGTAAACTAGGTTGAAACCGAGAGTGACGAGTGAGTAGATAGACCCGGCAATTAAGCTATTAACTATAATCTGAGGGATAATATCCATTAGCGCGGTTAGGCAGTAATAGTATTAGAATAAACAAAAATCGCCCGAAACGGAAGCTTGGGCGATTTTTGTTTTGCTAGATTCAAACTTTACTGAACTAAAATGATTTTGCCGTTCTGGAATTTCTTAATTGAGTAGTTGGCGCTAGAAAGATCACCTTTCTCATCTAAAGTATAAGTGTCGGCAATGCCTTGATAGTCTTTCACTTTGTAAAGTTCGACTTTAATCTTCGTGCTATCCACACCAACTCGACCCATAATGTCGGCAAAGACTTTTAAGATGTCGTAACCTCGGCCACTGTAGGTATTCAACTCTTTATCGGCATTTTTTGCCTTCATCGCATCTACAAAGCTTTGGGCGTATTCCTTGGCGGCAGTGACAGAAAACATAGCGTCATTGGCGGCTTTGCCGGCGCCTTCGGCGATTTTCACATCATCCCAAGCATCACCACCGAAGATTGGAACTTTTACGCCGAGTTCTTGGAGTTGTTTTAGCCCGACAATACTAGCGTCGGAATAACCGAGAAAGTAGACAATATCGGGATTAGCGGCCTTAACTTTGGTAATCTGGGAACGGAGGTCGCGAGAGTCTTGTTGATAACCTTCTTCGGCTACAATTTTCCCTCCGCCATCAACAAAATTCTGCTTAAAGACGCTCTCAATACCAGTACACCAATCGCTAAGGCAATAAAGAATGCCGACTTTATCTTTCTTCATCGTCTTAAGGAGATATTCGGCGGCGAATTTGCCCTGGAATAAATCAGAAGGAACAAAACGAAAGATATAATCGCCAGCTTCAGTAATTTTCGGATTAGTTGAGGCTGGAGAAACCAATGGAATTTTGGCTTGCTCAGCAATGGGAGTAATAGCTAAAGTTTCCGACGAACACAAACCTCCTACAATGGCGACAACTTTATCAACACTAACGAGTTTATTGCCAGCGTTAACGGCGGCCTTTGGATCACACTGGCCGTCCTCAAAAATAACTTCTATTTGCCTTCCTTTTACTCCGCCGGCGGTATTGATTTCATCGCGGGCCACTTCGACTGCCGCGCGAAGATTTTCACCAATGCCGGCGGCATCCCCTGTTAGTGGCCCAACAAAGCCAATTTTAATCGGGCCGGTGCCGGTGTCTCCTCCCTTCTTTGAAAGAGAAACGCCAATGGCAATCACAACGACAATTACTATTAACCAAATTATGATTTTAACTGTTTTTGACATTTTTAACTGTGATACCAATATACGAATGCTTGCTAATGATACTAATAAATGCGAATTTTAAAATCCGAATAATTAGTGTTTCACTTGTATATTAGTGCTGTTGTTTCGACTTGTTTTATATTATTTTTTTAATTAAACAAAGCGACCTTTCTCCTGTACTAATTTAGGAACTTAGCCCAGGATCACCCAATTCCTAAATTAGTTCAGGAGTTTGGTAATTTAAGTAGATTCTAGCAATTAGTTTTAAAAATGCAAATGTAGCGCTTAGTTAATTAAATACAGTCTTTCATAGCCCCGCCGATGGCGGGGCACAAGAATTTCTAAAGCTCACTCCTTCGCTAAGAAATTCTAGTGTG
>JBBUBW010000008.1:0-1333 GCA_038058095.1 Patescibacteria group bacterium
ATTGATGGTTTCTATCGGTGCTAATCCGAGACACGTGGCCGACGAAGCGCCAGCCTCAGCGGCTGCCCAAACCTCTCTCGACCCCCTATCCATGCACTTCAAATCAGCAACAATATATCCTTGTTTTTGTATTTTTTCACTCCACCAATTACTTAACGAAGTAATCCCTCTCGTCCCGTATTTTTTAATTAAAGGGGTGCCCGCTTCAATAATTATCTTTTCCGAAGCAGGGAGCAACGAAATCATATCTCTTATTTCGCTAAGAGAACGATTAAAAGCTATTTGTAGATATTTTGATCTTCGATTAAGCATAAATACGCGTTACTAATTGAGCGGGTAACGGGAATCCCTGCCTGCTGGCAGGCAGGGAACCATCGTTTAAACCTTGCCTGCCCGCCATCGCCCGACTGAGCGAGATACGAGAATCGAACTCGCGTCTCTTGCTTGGGAAGCAAGCGTACTACCACTGTACTAATCTCGCTCGCTCAGGCCGTGGCAGGCGGGGGAAGGTCGCGTTCTGCCACTGAACCATACCCGCATAACCCCCAATAATTTACCACCCTACCTCTTCCTAATCAAACTTAAAGCAAAAAGAATCGCGGCAATACAAATTATCGTTGGCCCCAAACTTATACTTAAATAAACAGAAGCAAAAATCCCCAACGTCACCGAAAGCACGCTCGCCACTGATGAAGCGATCAAAAACGTCTCAAAATTACGCGCCAACTGTCGCCCAATAGCGGCTGGCACAATAATCAGTGCACCCACAAGCAACGCTCCCAAAAACTGCAGTCCCAAAATAACCGTTAAACTAAACGAAAGTAAGTAATAAAGGTTTATTCTATCGATATTAATACCTGTCGCCGCGGCGAGTTCCGGCGAGAATAAACTTATCATCAGTTTATTTTTGAATTTAAAAAGGAAAATAACTATCAGCGCCACAATTCCCAAACCCACGAGGAAGCCAAAATAAGATATCGGCTGGAAACCGCCGAAAAGCGCGTCAATCAAATCTTCTTTGGGAGTTATGAGAGCTCCAATCGCCACCGAGGCGGCAAAAATTACGCCGATCGTTGTCTCCGTCGCCAAGCCAGTCTCTTTTTCTAAATTCCAAATAATAATTGTTCCTAAAATAAGCGTCGCCGCTCCTCCGATAATCGGATTGATTTTGAATAAAAATGCCAAGCCCAAACCCGGCAGAGCGATGTGCGAGATAACATCCCCCGCCAAAGTCATTTTTTTCATTAACGCGAAACTCCCAATAATACCCGCCGAAACTGCCGCCAAGAGAGAAAGAATAACCGCGTAAATTTCGTTAGTTGTCATGGTGATG
>JBBUBW010000008.1:1433-4227 GCA_038058095.1 Patescibacteria group bacterium
AAAAGAGCGAAAGCGATTAATGCTTTTTGGAATTGTCCGCCCGAAAGGTAGCCAATCGGAGTTTTAAGAAGCTTCGGGGATAGCCCCACGGTTTCGGTAATGGAATGAATCTCCGACTTTCGTAGTTTTAAAATTTCCGATTTAGCTCGGAGCAAGTTTTCTAAATTTAGCGGCAATTGTCTGTCTGCTTCAATCTTTTGTGGAACATAGCCGATTCGAACGCCCTTCGCCCAAGTAATCTGCCCATCGTAGGGGATAATCCCCAAGAGGGTTTTTAAAAATACTGTTTTCCCCGAGCCGTTCGGTCCGATAATTGCCAAGCTCGTTCCTTTCTCTAAATCCAAGCTCAAATTCTGGAGAATAGTCTGCCCCGAAAGATTGACCGTCACATTTTTCACCGTCAGGATTTTTTCCAACATAAGCTTAATTCTAATATATTTACCCGCTTTTTATAAGTCTTTATGTTTCTTGCCCAAGGGGTCATTCTATTCTAGAATTCACTCGAGAGAATGCCTAACTCCACTGTTGAACAAATCAAAGAAAAGCTTGATGTGGCCGAGTTTTTAAAGGGTTATTTAACCCTCCGGCCGGCCGGTAAGAATTTCAAAGCCCTTTGCCCCTTCCATAGGGAAAAAAGCCCTTCCTTTATGATCTCGCCCGATCGCCAATCCTGGCATTGTTTTGGCTGTAATATCGGCGGGGACATCTTCTCGTTTTTGATGCGTTATGAAAATATCGAGTTTGCCGAAGCGCTTAAAATTTTAGCCGAAAAAGCCGGCATCGAACTTCAAAGAGTCAGCCCCGCCGATTACCGCCTTTTTGGTCTTCTCTACGACTTAAACGACGCCGCGAAAGAATTCTATATTCGCGAACTAAAAAATTCCGAAGTCGCCATCAATTATTTAAAAAGCCGCGGTTTAAAACCAGAAACCGCCGCTGAATTCGAAATCGGTTTCGCTCCTTCAAGCTTTGAAGCCCTCAATCTTTATTTGCTGAATTTGGGTAATCGCCCCGACGACATCTTGCGCGCCGGATTAGCCGTGAAAAGTGAAAAAGGCGTTCAGTTTGATCGTTTTCGTGGAAGGATAATGTTTCCCATTCGGAACAATCTTGGAA
This sequence comes from Patescibacteria group bacterium, assembly GCA_038058095.1. Taxonomy (GTDB): domain Bacteria; phylum Patescibacteriota; class Minisyncoccia; order UBA6257; family 2-01-FULL-56-20; genus VMFW01. Next base: position 2,550 of record JBBUBW010000008.1, read on the forward strand.
AAGTCGTTGGTTTCACTGGCCGGGTTTTGCCTGAGCTCGATAATGGGCAGTCGGGAAAATACATCAATAGTCCCGAAACGGCTATTTTTAATAAATCCAAAATTATTTATGGTTTCTCCAAAGCCAAAGATTTCATCCGAGAATCCAAATCCGTTCTTTTAGTTGAAGGTCAGATGGATATGATTATGGCTTGGCAATCTGGCATTAAAAACGTAGTGGCTTGCTCCGGCACCGCTCTCACTTTAGACCACTTAAGGGCTTTAAAACGTTTCACCGACCAAATTCTTATCAGTTTCGATACCGATGAAGCCGGCCTGGTGGCAGGGGAAAGGGCTATTGACCTAGCCGAGAATATGGACTTTAATGTAAAGGTTGTAGCCTTTAAAGGCTTTAAAGATGCCGCCGAGGCGGCTCAGGCGGATCCGGAGAAACTGAAAGAATATGTTTCTGCCGCGATTCCTGCCCCGAAGTTTTACTTCGAAAGATATTTATCCAAAACCGGCAGCTTCGATAATCGTGAGACTTTAAATAACCTTCGGGTTGTCCTCGCAAAAATCAAAAATATTTCGAGCCCGGTCGAACAAAATTATTGGTTGAAAGAATTAGGCACCGCAACCGGCGTCCCCGAGAAAACCTTAAATGAAGAAACTGAAAAACTGAGCGTTAAATCTTCAACGCCGGTAGCGGACATGGTCGCCGCAAGCAGTCAACCGGCTGATTTTATAAAAACCCTTACTCGCTGGGATATCGTCTGCCAGCGATTGCTCTCTGCGCTTTTCGAACAAGGCAACTTCGAACTGGCCGGTAATGCCGTATCATATTTAAAACCCGAGTATCAAGATGTTTTAGAAATTCTGAAGCGAGGTGAAAAGAAAAGTGTTAATCCCATCCTCGACCGCCTTCTAGAACTTGTAATGCTTCGCTCCGAAACCGTAATGCCGGACGAAGTGGTTGCTCTAAAAAATAATCTTCTCTCCGAATACCTCAAAGAAAAACGCCAAGAAGTAACCGAAAAAATAAAAAGAGCCGAAACCGCCAAAGATGAATCTGCTCTAGAATCAGCCCTCACCGAACTTCACTCTCTAAATTCATTAATTTTAAATCCTTAAACAAATTTAAATGAAGAAAAAAACCGCCTCAAAATCCAAGCGACCCAAATCGCGTAAAATTTCCGCAAAAAGCGGATCCTCCTCCGGAGGAAAAAAATCTAAAAAAGTTGTAAACCCCGTTAGAAATCGCGCCCGCGCTCAGGCGCGCCCCGGAGGGGCTTCAGGGCGAGCTATTTCTAATGGGGCCAAAAAGAAGCTAAAAAAACCCGCGCCGAAAAAAACCAAAAAACTTAAAAAAACTCCGGCGGCCAAAATTTTAGACAAAAAAAAGAGAGGTAAAGCGCTCGACGAAGAAACTTTAAACGAACTCATCGAGACTGGCCGTCCCCGCGGCTTTGTTACCGACAACGAAATTCTCTACTACTTCCCCCGAGTTGAAGAAGATTTGGTGTTTTTGGAAGAAATATACGACCGCATTGAGAAAGCTGGCATCAAAGTTATAGAAACCACTGCCCTCATCGATATCTCGAAAGACGAACCCAGCGCGGCCGAACTTAAAAATGTTACTAAATTCGATACCGAAGTTCCGGACGCCGTTCAAATGTATTTAAAAGAAATCGGACGCACCG
>JBBUBW010000009.1:0-50042 GCA_038058095.1 Patescibacteria group bacterium
CGCCCCGCGCTACCCTATCTGTCCCCCTGGAAGGAATCGGACCTTCGTCTTAGGTTTCGGAAACCTACATTCTATCCATTAAACTACAGGGGGCTAATTCACGATTACTCCCCGCTATCTTATTACAAAATAATAGATTTCGTAAACCACTCCCAAAAGAAAAACTAAAGCCACTAAATAAATCAAAAATTTCTTCAGCCGCCTCGGCTTTAACACTCTCTCTGAAACTACCGCTAAGAAAAAATACTGGGAGGCCAAAAAAATCCCCCCCACCATACTTACGGCGACCAAGAAATTTTTTAGTCCGGCGAAAACCAAAATCAACGGCAAAAAAATAACCGCTACTAAGCTCCAAAATTTTGTTTTTCCTAAATCCTTAATTAATAAATTTTCCACCTCCCTGCCAATCGGTAAATATGAAGTCCATAAAGCAAACAACCCAAAAACTCCCAACACGCCAAGCTTCGCGCTCGACCAATTTCCCAAACCCGAAATCGTATCGGGCGTTATTGCGCTCGCCGAGTTAAAAATCGCCAGCACAAAAAATAGATACACGAGCGCCGCGGCGTATGTGGCAAAAACAAATTGCAATCCCCGTTTTGCAAAATTCATCCCCATCGAGTGCTTTTTATAAGAATCATAAATCGGTTCAATCGCCGTCCATCCGGCTAAAGAAAAAAGAATCGCTCCAAAAGGCAAAAATAAATTTCCGAAGTCAAAATCTTTAACCTGCGTCACGATCGGAGACGATAAGGCGCTTGCGAATATTAAACCCACAATTAAAACCATCAATATCCCGCCCATAAGCTCTAACTTCACTATCCTCTTTAAACTAAAAATCAGCGGCAAAGAACTTGCCGCCCAAAAAATTAGAATCCCGATATTCTCCCCTAATCCAGGAAATACAACTCCTAAAAATTTTCCCCCCAGAATAAGAAAAGCTACTAGCGCGAATATTAAACCCCCCAGAACCGAGACCAAAGCTAGTCCGAAACTAAAATTCCCCAACTTTGCTTTTATTAATCCCAAAAGTCGCTTCTTTCCATCTTCCTTAAACAACACTCGCCAATAAAGCAAGTGGACCGTCGCCACTAACCCGCTAAAAATCAATAAATAAAACAAACTTATCACCCACCCTGATTCTCGAAAAACATAAGGCAAAACAAAAATCCCCGCCCCGATGGTAGTCGCTAAAATCATCCCTAAATCCTTAAAAAAATTCTTAAAGCTCATTCGTTGGCCTCGAAAACTAAATCGCCTTCCCTGACTTTTTTAGACACTTTAATCCCCACTTCTTGCCCCTTCTTCGCTTCCACTACTGGCTTATGGTCATACTGCATCGACTTTATTGTTTCTCCGAAATCCGTCGTCGCCCCCTTAAAAGAAACCTTAATGCCCGGCTTAACTGCTTTTTTGAACTTCACAATCGCCACTTCTATATTTGAGTAGAAGTGAGTTACTTCTCCGATAGGTTTTGGTTCCGCCATAGTTATATATAAAAACCTAAGCGACCTTTACCCCTGTACTAATTAAGGAACTTGTTTTTGAACCCTTAATTCCTTAATTAGTTCGGGGGTTTACCCCTAAACTTTCATTTAAAGTTACGCCTCCTTTTCCTGCTCTTTTATTAAAGCTACCACTTTATCAAGCAACTTCGCCGGATCGCTCTCGAAAACTATCTTCCCTAAACCGCGGTGAGACTCTTTCACTATTCCTTCAAGCATATCTGCCGCTCCTCCCGTGCCAGTCAAAACTCCTTGAACCTTATGGTCCTCAAAAGCGATAGTAAATTCATTTAAGGTTCCCATCCGCCCGCATACCGTAATTACCGCATCCGCCGCCCTTGTAAGAATCAAATTTCTCCCCGAATACTCAAAGCCGGTATAAATAATTAAATCATGGTAATCAGTCGGCAGATGGTAGGTTTTTATATGAGCCGCTCTAGACGAAGCCGGAGAAAAACCGATTACAATCCCACCCGCCTGCTTAGCTCCTTTAGCTCCCCAATAAGGCAACCCCGTAGTCGCCCCTGTAACTAAAATCATATCCCGTTCGGCGATTAATCTTCCGAGCTCTTCGGCCTTCTCCTCACTATCCGGAGCGCAATGTCCCGTCTCGGCCGCCCCTGAAATGCAAATTTTATACTTAGGTTGGTAAATCGGAATGGTGTGATTTCTAAAACTTAAAATTTCCTTTTTTGGCTCTTTTTTTGATATTGGCATACCGGGTAGTAGAAATTCGACTAATTAATTTACGACTTTTTATATTTTACAAAACATTATCACTATATTCTTTTGCGGAGTAGTAAGATGTTAACTTATAACTTTCGGCACAGTCGAATTTTCACTACCCGGCATAATTTAATTATAACCTACAAATCAAACTCCTGCCCATAACTCGGGATCTCAGTATGCACCGCAAGATCGTCCCGAATTATTTGAGCTAAAGCTTCACTCGCGCCTTCTTCGCCCTGAACCACAAAAACTTTTTCTAAAGCCACTCGCGCCGGCCTAATCCACTCCACTAATTTTGGCTGATCGGCATGCGCTGAATAACCACTAATCAGTTTGATTTTGCACCGCACCGCCACCTCTTCTCCAAAAATCCTTACCTTTTTAGCTCCGTCTAAAAGCTGCCTCCCGAGCGATCCCTTCCCTTGGTAGCCGACAATCAAAAGCATACTATGGGGATCGGGAAGATATCTTTGCTCATGATGCAAAATCCTCCCGCCGTGGGACATCCCCGACCCAGCGATTACCACCTTCGGTGGTTGAACATCATTGATACTCTTAGATTCTTCGGTAGTGAGTGTAAAGTGAAGTCCGGGAAAATCCAGAATATCATCTCCTCCTTTAATCATCGCCGAAACCGCCGGATTAAATTGTTTGCGATATTTCTTATAAATTTCGGTCAAATGAATAGCGAGAGGGCTATCAATATAAACCGGCACTTTCGGTATCCTTCCTCCCTCAACCAACTCATTTAATTCAAATAGAAGTTGCTGGGTCCTCTCCATTGCAAAAGCGGGAACCACCAGCGTCCCTCCGGACTTAACTGTTTCTTCAATCGCATCCTCAAGTTCCTCTCGTCTTTTATCTACATTCGCATGCACTCGATCTCCGTAAGTCGATTCGATAACGCAATAATTCGCCTCAGGAATTTCCTCGGTTGTTTTAATAATTGGCGCCGGATAATTCCCGAGATCGCCGGAAAAAACAATCGTCTTTCCTTCGGCAGTTATTTTTATAAAAGCCGATCCTAAAATATGCCCAGCATCAAAAAACTCCGCGCTCACCCCTTTAAGATCGAGAAGGGCGTGATAATCTACCCCTTCCCAAAGTTTCATCAGATGACTTATATCTTGTTCGTCATAAAGTAAAGGCGCCCTCTCACGATCCGCCTCTTTCGCTAATAAGTGCTCGGAATCAAGGAGCATTAATTCCGCGAAATCTCGAGTTGCGGCGGTTGAAAAAACCCGCCCCCTAAAACCCGCCTTAACCAGCTTCGGCAAAAGACCGATATGGTCCACGTGGGAATGGGTGATTAAAACAAAATCAACTTCTTGAGGGTTATAAGGAAAAGGTTCAAAATTTTTATGCTCTGCAAAATTACCTCCTTGGTGCAATCCGCAATCGACCATTATCTTCACGCGACTGTCTACCACTTGTGCCTCTAAAAAATAATTCACGCCCGTTACCGTCCCCGCCCCTCCATAAAAAGTTAGTTTCATAAATGTAAATCTATTCTATCACTTCCAAAGCAATCTTAAAACACATTCGAGAAATATCCTCAAAAAAACAGCCCCGGTTAATTTTGAAGTGCGCTCCGTGCTGTCTCGCCATCGCTCCACACCACCCTCTCTCCTCCGGCCATATGAATAAAGGGCTCGCTTCCTTTCCCGGTTATAACTACAACATCCCCCTCCTTCGCTAAATTTATCGCCTTCTTAATCGCTTCTCCCCTATCCAAAGTTTCAGAAACTTTTCCGTCATCTATTCCGGATTTTACATCCAATAAAATCTTCCGAGGATCCTCGTCATAAGGATCTTCATTAGTTAAAATTATCTCCGAGCAAAACTTTTGAGCGAGCGCCCCCATTTCCGCTCTCTTCCACTTATCGCGACCTCCGCCAGCCGAACCCAACACACAAATCAGTTTCCCTTTCGCTAAATTTTTTAGGTTCACATAAACCTTCTCTAAACTCGCCGGCGTGTGCGCATAATCCACCACCACTGAAAAAGGATCTCTCTGAACAAACTCCATCCTTCCCGGCACTCCTGAAAATTTTAACCCTGCATCACGAATCACTTCATTAGATACACGAAGGCTTTCTGCCACGGCCACTGCCGCCGCTAAATTTTCTTTATTAAAATCACTAGAAAATAAATAATGAATATTGTCAACAGAAGGAAAAATTTTCCTTAGGTCACTCTTTGAATAAAATTTTACTCGCTCCCCTTCATTTTTAAATTGGCTTTCAAAAAAATCCGCGCTCACATCATCGCGATTAAAAAAAAGTTGGGCTTTTTGACTAAAAGCATATTTCAAAAAACTCAGCTTTGCCTCTCTATATTTTTCAAAAGATCCGTGAGACTCGATATGCTCCGAAGCCAGATTAGTTAAAACCGCCATTCGCCAATTTACAAATCGATGCCTCGAAAAAACCACTCCCTCTGAAGTTACCTCGACTAGAGCATACCGACACCGAGCCTTAACGGCCCGCCTCAAAAATTTTTGGACAAACATCCTCCCTGGCATAGTATTGTTGGTTAAATTCTTTTCTTGACTATCGCCTACTCTAAAATAAAGAGAAGACAACACCGCCACTCTCTCTCCATTCGCTGTTAGAATATTATTCAAGACCTCAAGCATTGTTGTCTTCCCTTTTGTTCCGGTTACACCGATTACGAAAATTTTTCGGCTCGGAAACAGATAAATCAACACTCCCAATAATGCCAATCCAAAATGATAACCCCGAACGATAAATTTAATTTTCCGTAAAAAATTCAAAAAAGCCATTAGTTGAATAATAATCGAAAAACAGCAATAAACAAAAATGTTTAGCGCTAAACATTTATCCTCAACGAACAAGAATTTACTTCGCCTTACCTGAAAGAATTTTTAAGGCCTCCTTAACTTTATCTTCTATTTTCAGTGAAGTATCTAATTTAGAAACGGCCAATCTGACTTGATCTCTTCTGTAGCCCAAACCCAAAAGAATATCCACTACCTCATTATTTGATTCCATTCCAATAACATCCGCGGAGTCTCCACTTACTCCAACGCGGCTCTTAAGTTCGAGGACTATTCTATCTGCTAATTTTTTACCAATGCCAACCGACTGTGCCAAAAGGTCAGCCCGCCCGGATCTTATAGCTGCCAAAATATCCTTTGGCCCGGAAGCATTCATAATCGCCATAGCTGATTTCGGACCAACCCCATTCACTAAATTCAAAAAGTCGAAAACCGAAAGCTCCTCCTGATCCAAAAAACCATAAAGATCAACTTTATCTTCTTTTAAATAAAAATGAGTAAAAAGTCTTACTTGATCTCCTTCCTTTAATTGCGAAATTATCCGCTGAGGACAGGAGACCTTAAATCCAATCCCGCCGACATCAACCACAACAAAACCCTGTTTTATAAATGAAATTTTACCGGCCAAACTATAAATCATTACCTAGAAATTATAAACCATTTTACCTAATAGTAATAAACAAAAATGTTTAGCGCTAAACATTGGCTTTATAATCAGAAGCCAATAAGCCCGTAAAACCTACCTTTTATGAAATTCTAGTCAAAATAATGTTTCGCGCTAAACACTCGAAAATTTGGCCAATTGAATAACATTGGAAAATAAGGGTTTTTCCCAAAATTGAGAAAAGAATGTTTAGCGCTAAACATTCCAAAGAACCTGTTTTAGATATAAAATCAATAAAATGACTAAATCAGGAAAACATATAGAAACTGGAAAAATAGGAGAATCGATCGCAGAAAGTTTTTTAAAAAAACTTGGGTACGTTATTATCACTAGAAACTACAGAAAACCGTGGGGAGAAATAGATATCATCTCTTGGTCTCCAAATAAAACGCTTACCTTCATAGAAGTTAAGGCAATAAAAACTAAACAGCAGAATCCGGCAATATTTGCCGAATTAACTCCAGAGGACAATCTAACCACATCCAAATTAAGGAAACTTCGAAAAATATGCGAAGGATTCGCTAATCAAAATCCAGACCTTATAAACGAGAAAAGGGGATGGCAAATAGATCTTGTCGCTATAAATTTTTCTGGCGAACCCATATTGACAGAAAATGATAAAAATTACATAATAAGACATTACAAAAATATTTAGTTCCTCGACCCTTAAAGTTATTCTATAATTCTTTTATCTCTCTTTTAATAAAATCTCATAAAAAAATTAAAACTTATGTCTGGTCATAATAAGTGGTCGCAAATCAAACACCAAAAAGAAACTGCCGATCAAAAACGCGGCCAGCTTTTTTCGAAACTGCTCAATAGCGTTGCCCTCGCCGCGCGCATTAATCCCAATCCGAGTTCTAATCTTGAATTACAAACGGCTATCAAAAAAGCCAAAGACTCGAATGTCCCGCTCGAAAATATCGAAAGGGCCCTAAAAAAAGCAACAGAGAAAAGCGAAGACTTAGAAGAGTTGGTTATGGAGGCTTACGGCCACGGCGGAGTCGCCATCCTCATCGAAGCCATCACTGACAATAAAAACAGAACTGTCGCCGAAATAAAAAAAATCTTAAACGACGAAGGAGGCAAATGGGCCGAAGCTGGCAGCGTCCGTTGGACGTTTGAAGAGAACCGCGCAGGAAAAGGGGATAGGTGGAAAGCCAAATTCCCTCAAATTATTTCTGCGGACGATGTAGAAAAATTAAATCACTTAGTTGGCGCCCTCGAAAATCACGCCGATATCCAAAAAGTTTATACCACCTCGAACGCGCAATGAAAATTTTAACTCTATGATAATCCTCGGCATCGATCCCGGTTACAAGCGTATCGGCTACGGCATTATTGAAAATCACTCTAATCAATTTAAACTTATTAAAGCTGGTTTACTAAAAATTCCAGCAGGGGACTCTGCTAAAACCGCTTCTTCAGTCAGTCTGGAAATTAAAAATTTAATCGATAAATTTAAGCCCAATCTCCTTGCTCTGGAAAAACTTTATTTTTCGAAAAATCAAAAAACAGCCCTAAAAGTTGCGGAAATGAGAGGAGTCATCGCTCTCGCCGCCACCGAGAAAGGCCTCCCCATAAAAGAATTTACTCCGAACGAAATTAAGTCCGGCATCGCCGGTTACGGATTAGCCGACAAAAAAGCGGTTGCCAAAATGGTTCGCCTCACTCTTAATGAACCCTCTCTTCGTGTTTTAGACGACGTAAGCGACGCCCTCGCCGCCGCCATAGTCGCCTCTTACCAAAAGTTTTAGCTTCGAATCTTTTGTTGATAAACTTGGGGGTTGACAAGAAATAATATTAAAATATACTTCTGCTAAACCAAATATAAACTCCCAAAGGTCGGGGAAAATACCTGTCTATGGTAAGCGAACTCAAAAAAATAAGCCTCTCAAACTGGAACGACGAAGATGAAGAGAATATTGAGCTCGATCTCAATGATGATTCAGAAGAAGAGGAGCTCCTTGGAGAAGAAGGGAGCCCGGAAGAAAGCATATAAACCCTCTCTCGTTGTTGTTTAAGTAGGCTCAAAACAAGCCCCGCCTAGGCGGGGCTTGTTTTGTAATCACACTTTGATTGATAATTATCTTACTATGACTCTTTTCAAAAAAATTCTCCTTTTCCTCTTAGTCGGCATTCTTGGATTAATTATTCTAGGCATCCTGTCTTTTCTATACTTCTCAAAAGATTTACCGACTCCGGACCAAATCATAAATCGCCAAGTTTCTGAATCCACTAAAATTTACGACCGTACCGGCAAAGTTATCCTTTATGAAATCAGCGGGGGTCAAAAAAGAACTTCTATCTCATTTGAAGAAATACCCCAGTCCCTCAAAGACGCGACCATCGCAATTGAAGACGAAAAATTTTATCAGGAGCCCGGATTCAGTATTCGAGGCATACTCCGCGCTCTTTTGGTAAATCTTTCTAAGGGCAAAATTCTCCAGGGAGGATCAACCATCACTCAGCAACTAGCTCGAAACGCCTTCCTCTCTCCAGAGCAAACGATTGTTCGAAAAATTAAAGAGTTCCTTTTAGCCATCCAGCTTAATCGCCGCTATTCCAAAGATAAAATTTTAAATCTCTACCTCAACGAAATCCCGTATGGGCCGACCATCTACGGCGTTGAGTCGGCCAGCCAAGCCTACTTTAATAAACACTCCAAAGACCTAGCCTTGGCTGAAAGCGCCATTTTGGCAGCCCTTCCTAAAGCTCCTAGCTACTACTACCCGTGGGGAGCTCATCAAAAAGAACTACTTAATAGAAGTCGCTTGGTATTAAAAAAAATGATGGAGCTGAAAAAAATTTCGCCGGAAGATTACAAAAAAGCAAACGTTGAAAAAGTTTCATTCGCTCCACAAGAAGAGCGGGGGATTAAAGCCCCTCATTTTGTAATCTCCATCCAAGACTACTTGGTCCAAAAATACGGAGAAGACTCGGTCCGCTTGGGAGGGCTAAAAGTTATCACTACTCTCGACTGGGAACTCCAGCAAGCCGCAGAAAAAGCCGTATTAGAAGGAGCAAAACGCAATGAGGAACTATACACTGGAAAAAACGCCGCCTTAATTGCCCAAGATCCGAAAACTGGCCAGATTTTAGCCATGGTCGGCTCCCGCGATTACTTCGACACCAAAAACGAAGGGAATTTTAACGTCGCCACCCAAGGCCTCCGCCAGCCAGGGTCCGCTCTTAAACCCTTTGTTTATCTGGCCGCTTTCGAAAAGGGTTACACTCCCGACACGATTCTTTTTGATGTCCCGACTGAGTTTGACTCGACCGGCGATCCGCAAAAAAGTTACCATCCCGAAAATTTTGACGGAATATTCCGGGGGCCGGTCAGCCTTCGCCGAGCCCTAGCTCAGTCTATTAACATTCCCGCAGTCAAAACCCTTTACCTAGTTAGTATTCCTGATGTCCTTGAAGTTTTAAAAAACTTTGGCGTTACCACCCTAAACGATCCTCGTCGCTACGGCCTCTCTTTGGTCTTGGGAGGGGGTGAAGTCAAGCTTGTTGATATGGTAGGAGCCTATTCGGTTCTTTCTCAAAACGGGATCGAACACCCTCAAACTTCAATCTTGGAAATTAAAGATAATAAAGGAAATGTTTTAGAATCCTTTAAGGATTCCTCTCGAGAAGTTGTGAGCGCCCAATACCCTCGTCTTATTAACGACGTCCTCTCTGATGTTGACGCGAGATCCGCGCTCTATAGCAACAGCTTAAACCTAACTCTTGTCTCCGGTCATGATATCGCTCTAAAAACCGGAACTTCAAACGACTACCGCGACGCGTGGGTTTTTGGCTACACACCCGCTTTCGTCGCTGGTGTTTGGGCCGGCAATAACAATAACGCTCCCATGCAAAAAAAGGGGTCGAGCATCCTCGCCGCCCTCCCGATTTGGCATGCTTTTATGAGCGAAGCTTTAAAAAATAAACCGCCCGAAGCCTTCTCCCGCCCCGACCCGGTAATCGCTCAAAAACCCATCTTAGCCGGGAATTATTTAGTCGAAAACCAAATTCATTCCATCCTCTATTACGTCAACCGAAAAAATCCCACCGGCCCCTATCCATCAAATCCAGAATCTGATTCTCAATTCACTAACTGGGAGTCAGGAGTTTTGAATTGGGCAAGAACCAACCTTCCTAATTTCTTAGACTTTAATAAACCAGGGAGTACACCTCCTCTTTTTTCTTCGGAGAATTTCACTAATACAACCCGGCCCGAAATTACCGTTCAAAAGCCGGCCGTGGGAGAATTTGTGAAAAGCCCTCTCGTTATTCAGGCTGTAATTAAAAGCCCAGACACCTTATTGGAAATTAATATTTCTTTAAACGGCGCAACTGTCCAAAAAATTACCCAAAATCTTTCTTCACCTTATTTTCTCAATCTCCAACTCAGCAATTTGCAACTCGGAACCCAAAACTCGCTAGAAATCGAAGCTAGGAGTCAAAAGGGCGTATCTAGTAAGGCTGGCGTTATTTTTTACCAATAAAGCCTCTCCGGCCTAAAAACCGGAGCTTCTTTTAATGAGAGGCCGAAACCCCGCGCCGAAAGCCCTAGATAGACACCGTTTATTCACACTCAAAAAGATGGGTTTTTGGCGCTGGGGTAAAAAATCCGTACTAAAGATTCTATTTTCTACTTTCCAAAATTCTATTCTTAGGCTTTCAATATCGGCATTAGAATATAAAAATAAGATGCCTCGTTTTGAGACCTTAACAACGAGGGTTTGTTATCTGCCTCGTTCACTCCAAGAAAAACTTCTTCGGTTTTTAAAACCCTAAGCCCGTCGGCTAAATATCGCCAATTAAAACCCACTTCGCCAAAATTTCTTTGAATCTTAGCTGGTAAAAGATATTTATTCTCCCCCACTTCTCGGCTGGCAGAATAAATTTCTAGAACTCGCCCGTCAGAACCTTTGATTTTAACTTCACTGGTTTGACTACTGAAAACTCCGGCTAGCTTAAGCGCGTTTATTAATTCTTCTCTTGCCACCACCACCTCGGCATCAAATTTTTGAGGGATAATCGCTGTGTAATCGGGGAAGTTGGCGTCGGTCAGCCTAGAAATAAGCTCCAACCGGTCGGTTTTAAATAAAGCCTGGTTTTGATCATAATAAATTCTCACTACGTCGTCATCCTTAAAAACCCGCATCAGTTCGTGACAAGTTTTAAGTGGCACTAAAAATCTAAACCCTTGAGAATATTTTGTCTTGAATTGTGTTGAAATAATCGTCTTCTCTGCCAACCGGAAACTATCCGTCCCTGCTATTTTTAAATTATCCAAGTTAAATTCAAAAAGAACGCTGTTCAGCTCCGACCGTAATTCGGAAAATTGAGTGGCAATAACCACCTGTCCCAACGCTTCCTTAAAAATCCCAGCCTCCAGCTCTAAAAAATCTTCTGTATTTTTTATTTTGGGGATAATAGGAAAATCTTCAACCGGCAACGTCTGAATAGCTGCTTCATAATTATCAGTCTTTACTTCCAGTTGGCTGCCCTTTTTCTCTAGGTTTAATCTCTCACTTTGTAGGTTGTTAATTAAATTTAGAAAGGTGCCTATTGGAACATTTATCTTTCCTTTCTCTATAACCTTCCCTGAAACAAAACAAGTAATCGCAATTTCTAAATTAGTCGCCGTAAGTTCCACCTTCCCATCGAGTGCTTCAAGTCGGGCATATTTCAAAACAGGAAGATTTAAATTTTCCCCGCTAGCCCTCTCGACTGCGCTTAACGCCTCCTTTAAATTTCCTCTTATCACCACCACTTTCATAATTACTAATTAATAAATTAATTTGTTAATATTGTTAATGGGACAACTTTGGGGACAACTTTCCCAACCTCTTTTTAACCTTGTTTTTATTGTATTATTATCGCTCGCTAAAAATTATTTTCCCAAAGTCCTGTGGGTAAGTTGGGGGAGCGAATTGCTTAACCTTTGTTGTGTAATGATTCCTTAATCATGATAATTTTTTGGTTAAACGGCGAATTCTTATTTACTTCCTGGTTTATTTTCTCATAAGAATGAATTACTGTCGTGTGGTCCCGTCCAAGCTTCTCCCCAATGTATGGGTAAGACATCCTCAGGATATCCCGAAGTAAATACATTGCCACTTGTCGCGGTTCAACCGTTTCTTTTTTCCGCGACCTGCCGACTAAATCCGGAATTCCTACGTTATAAAAATCAGCCACCGCCTTTAGGATTTGATCATCGCTAATTCTCCCAAGAAAATTTTGGGTGGACTTCTCGATAATTTCTTCCGCTGTCTTTTTATCGACTTCAATTCCCTTCCTTTCCTGGTAAAAAAGAATTTTATTTAAAACTCCCTCCAACTCACGGACGTTTCGTTTAATTGAATTCGCTATCAAATCAATTACTTGGATAGATAACTGTCTATTCGCCACCTGAAGGCGATTTTTGATTATAGCCACCCGCATTTCATATTCCGGGTATCCGATATCTGCCGTCAATCCGCCATCAAAGCGAGATCGCAACCTCTCTTCGAGGGTTGGTATTGACTGAGGGGGGCGGTCTGAAGAGATAATTATCTGCTTATTTCCCTCATATAGCGTGTTAAAAGTATGGAAAAATTCTTCTTCTGTTTTCTCTTTTCCTCCAATAAACTGGATATCGTCAATAATTAAAACATCGCAATCTCGGTACCTTTTTTTCATATCCTCCATCCGTTTATTGCGGATTCCCCAAACCACATCGCTCGTAAACTTTTCAGAAGACACATAGCGCGGACGGTATTTCCCCTTATATTGAATTTTAATCTCATTTCCTATGGCCTGGATTAAATGGGTTTTCCCTAAACCCACACCTCCATAAATAAAGAAAGGATTATACTTAGTCCCAACTTCTTGGACTATCGCTAAGGCCGCCGCATGAGCCAGTTCGTTCGATGAGCCCACTATAAAAGAATCAAGAGTGTACCTTGGGTTAAGGTTGGTGTCGGGATCAACCCTAGCCAAATCCAAGCCCGCCTGATTATCTATTTTATTAAAATCAACCTCTAAGTGCTTCTTCGCTAAAGTCTTTGGTTCCTGATTAGTAACTATGAATTCCAATTTTTTAGCGGAAACATCAAAATTTCTCAGAACCCCCAAGATATTTTTTTGATAATTATTCTCAATCCACTCCTTCACAAAGTTATTTGGTAAAGCCACAAAAAAAACCCCCTCCTTCCTATCAATTAATTGACTGTTTTTGAGCCAAGTGGCAAAATTTGCCCTCGAAAGCTGGACTTCCATCTCACTCAAGGTTAATTGCCAAAGTTGATTCAAATCCATCAAGCTTATTGTAGTCGCTATTTTTTCGAAGTCAAAGACCAACGTTTCGTTGAGTTGGGGAATACCTGTTGAAAACTATTTTTTAGGATTAATCCATTCGGTAATTTGCCAATCCGAGACTAATTGTAGTAGAATTCAAACTCAAGGTCACACACTAAAAAGAAAACAATTAAATCGCATTTATTATGTCGCAGACTTACCAGCCAAAAAAAAGGAAAAGAGCCAAAACGCACGGTTTTAGGGCTAGACAAAGAAAGCCAGGAGGCCGGAAGGTACTAAGTCGGCGCCGAAACAAGGGACGAAAGAAACTCGCCCTCTAAATTTTTCTTATCCCAACTCCATTTTGGTATGCCCCGTAGGAAATGGCGAGAAAATTCACAACATTTTTGAGCCAAGAGTCAAAAACTTCTAATGTATATAGCGGAATCCATTCTAAGGTCGGAATTAGCAATCACGAAAAATATTTTATTTCCTACGGGGTATGTTGTCTAAAAAATTTCGTCTTCCCGTAAAAGATTTTAGAAGCCAAAGGACTGCGTCCATTAAAACCCCGAGTCTCATCGTGCGGGTTTGTCCTAACCAGTTAAACCACAACCGATTCGCCGTGATTATTAGCGCCAAGACCGAGCCTAAGTCTACTCGGCGGCACACAATCAAAAGAAAAATTATTTCTGTTATAGAAAAATGGCCAAACTTACGCCGAGACTTTCTCCTCTCCGTATTTCTTAGCACCAAAGATGTCTCTCTTGCCGATTTTAAAAAAACTATCCAAAAAGAACTAGAACAAATTATTCCAAAACTTTCCAATGTCTAATTTTTTTAACACCATTCTTTTTGAGCCCCTTTTTAACGCGCTGATTTTTCTTTATCAAACCATCGCCCTTAAAGATCTCGGGCTAGCCATTATTCTTCTCACCATTCTCATCCGCTTCATTCTCTATCCGGTTTTCCAAAAAAGCATCAAAGATCAGCGCGCCCTTCAAGAAATTCAGCCCAAACTCAAGAAGGTTCAAGAGGAACATAAAAAAGATCGAGTTAAGCAATCCGAGGCTATGATGGCTCTTTATAAAGAGCACAAACTAAATCCCTTTTCTCCATTTCTTACTCTCATTATTCAACTCCCGGTTCTGATTACTCTCTATAAAGTTTTTAGAACCATTCTTATCCCAGATTTTTCTAAATATCTTTATAGTATTACCCCCATCCCCCAAGCCATCAATTATTCCTTTTTAGGCTTGATTAATTTAACCCAAAGTAATATCTTTATAGTTGTCTTAGCGGTTTTAGCCCAGTATTTTCAAGGAAAGCTAAGTCTTCCTAAGAAAACCAACACCGGGACCCTAAGCACTACCGAGAAGATGAGCCAAAAAATGGTTCTATTCGCCCCGGTTTTAACCGGCGTCGTTCTTCTCTCTCTGCCATCAGCCCTCGGGCTTTTTTGGACAATGTCATCGGTCTTTTCAATCTGGCAAGATTGGATCAGCCGCAAACATCAACATGGACAACTGGACAACATTCGTAAAACAACTGATTGAATTGATGGGGTTCAAAGATTTTCGAGTCGACGCCGACTCAGGCGCCCAGCGGGGTGTGGTTTTTATTTACGACAACCCCGACCTTATCAAAGAGAACTTGCCCGTTTTTGTGGAGGGAGTGAATCATTTTATCCAACTAATCGCTAGGAAAAATAATCAAGAGCCGGTTTTTTTCGATTTCAATAATTATCGCCAAGAAAGAGAGAATTTAATTACTGAGCTCGCCAGGGCGGCGGCCAAAAAAGTTATGGTCACAAGCGAAGATATTTCTCTCCCCGCCATGAATTCATACGAAAGGCGTCTCGTCCACCTAGCTCTCGCCATTCACCCAGAAGTGACTACCGAAAGTATGGGAATAAAACGTGAACGGCACGTGATAATTAAAAAAATAAAAGGGGACTAACAACCCGCTTTTTAGTTGCTCTTAATAGGCGCAGAATAAAGCTTTCCGTCGAAACGGTTTATAAAGTAAATTTTTTGCCCCACTCTTTTTAGGTTTGTAGCATCTATCTCATCTCCTACGAAAACCGGAATAATCTCACCGGTCGAGATTTTAATTTGGTGAATATTATCTTCGGTAAAAATTGCTTTTTTGTAATAATCGTCAGGCAAACTGTATCCCTTGAGCTGATTCTCGTCCACAGGGATAGCACAGTTCAAATATTCTTCTTTAATAATTTGCGGGACGATGGTTTTTTTAGTTCCCGTCGCGACGGAGGTAGCGGTGACATTTCTAATTTCAAAGTAAAAAGCGCACTTAGAAGGGAGGGTCACAAACGTGAATCGCCTCGCCAAAACTCCTTGGCGATTAATCAGTTTCAGTTGTCCGTCAGAAAGTTCAAGGGCCAAAGTTCCGCTCGCATTCCACATTATCTCAAGCCCTTTTTGGTTCTTAATAATCGGGGTTAAGGTTTTCTTTGAAAAATCAAAAACCCAAAGCGAGTTGGCAATTTGAGCGCTGGCCTTCTCGACTAGCCAAATTTCTTCCGGTCTTATCCACGTAAGATTTAAATCATTTGCGTGTAAAGAAGTAAATTCTTTCGGTTTGGCTGATTTCTGGGAAAGATCTAATGTCCCCAGTGTTAGCCCCTGAGCCGTTTTCGCTAGATAGGCAACTCGGTGATCCCCTGGCGCCCACGCCAAAGCTTGGATGTTTAAAGCAATCGGCATCCAAGTTTTACCGTCAATATCAAAAATGCTTGTTTGGGGATTTTCCGGATTACCAAATCTGGCGGCTACTATTTTGCCGTCAAACGAAAAAGATGCGTCTATTAAGCCATCAATCGCCGTTGAATTTATTGTTTTCGGCTCCTTTCCGCCCGCTTCGAAAATTTGTCCATCTGGTTGGACAAAAATAACTTTTTCTTGAGTATCAACAAAATAATCTTTTACCAAATTTGGCGCCACTTGGTTCGATTTTTGGATCAATCCTCCTAAAGAACCCTGTCCAGTACCCGCGGAAGGGGATTCTCCACTGGTTCCATTTGGCAATGGACTCTGGTTATCGTCCGGGCTAACTGATTCTGGCGCAGTAGAGCTATTTTTTCTAAGTAAATAACCCCCAACCACCAACCCGGCTACTACTAGAACAATTATTACTAAAATTAAATATTTCTTCATTTTTTATCTCAAGCAGAATTTAACACTCCCTCCTGATGGCGGAAGTTTACATGTAAGTTGAGTGCCATCACTAACCACTGGGCAAGAATTGGTGCTGGAGCAAGGCAAGCTACAAGAACCAGTCGAACACACATAAGGAGCGTCACACTTCTCGCTTTCTACAGGCGTGTTTTGACAACCACCTCCAAAAAACGGTAGGCATTGGCCGCCAGCTCCACAAGCGAGGTCGCCACCGCAGTCAGTCTGTGAGGTACACAAGCCTCCTCCCTCAGTCTTTGCGACACATTTTCCCGCAACACATCCCTGCGTGGTTGGGCTTGGGCAGTCTTCGCTAGTAAGACAAGTCCCACTTACGACACAAATATTTCTTGGTTGAGAGCAAACAAGCCCGCTCCCACTTTGACATCCCCCATTTATGCAAGCAGCCCCAGCTGTACCGGTTTGTTTACATAACCCATCCACGCAAGAGAGACTGTCGACGCTACCACAAGGAGTTGAGGCATCACATGTTTTTAAGATTTCCTTGCAAGATCCATCAATACATTTTTGAAACGACAAATAAGGACAATCAGGAGTTGCTGTGCACCCTGCGGGTTTATAGCATCTATTATCGCTTGAGCATAAAAGACCAGTATTACATACGCTACCCCCTAAACAGGGACTGTGTAATGTTCCCGGTACT
Organism: Patescibacteria group bacterium; assembly: GCA_038058095.1. Taxonomy (GTDB): domain Bacteria; phylum Patescibacteriota; class Minisyncoccia; order UBA6257; family 2-01-FULL-56-20; genus VMFW01. The sequence goes on from JBBUBW010000009.1 coordinate 16,829, forward strand.
TTAACTGTGATTTTGACGAGAGGTATTTTATCTAATGTTGGTAGCGACAAATTGGTTAATTTAGGATTTATAGTATTCAAAATTATAAAAGCGCCCGCTAAAAGCAAAAGTCCCAAGAGTGCCTGCTTGATCATATCTTTAGCGTCGCTTTGTCCCGAAGGATTATCAGCTGAAACCGTGTGTTTTATCGCCGCAAAAACAATAATCACAAAAGCCAAAAGCCCTCCCAGCATCAGCGCGAACTGGTAAAAATTACCTATAATATTAACCGGATTTGGCTCCTCAACGGTCGCTGGGTTTGGTCCCGGAATACTAGGATTGATAGTGTAGGCCGCGGCCGGGTTTAAATAAAATCCAAAAAGTAATACCAAGCCAATCCCTAAATACAACCACTTCGTCTTTGAAATCTTCATATCTTTTTTAAAATCTTAGAGTTATATTTTTCGACGCCATTTCAAAAATATTTCTAGGGTTTTTTACATTTAAAGATATACTAATAGTCGTTCCTTGCACGGGTATTTGCCGGAAAGTCACATTCAGCACCTTCGGGTCCCCCGAGGCCTCCGGACTTTGGTCGTTTATTTTCCACTCAAAACCAAGATTATCAGGATTTTTCGTGTTAAAAAAATAAGGCAGTGCTTCAAACCAAACTCTGGAGTCCCGAAGCTTTCCTCCAGGGAAAGGGACGGGAATCACCACCTCGGGCTTCACTGAAAGAATCTCCACGCTTTTAATCAATGTTTGTCCCAAATAGTCGTTTACCGTGATTCGTGCTACCTGTCTGCCAACCCCGCTCGCTCGAAAAGTTATCTCCTGGAGTCCGGCGCCTCCTTTAAAAAAGTCGTCGTTTACATACCAATAAATATCATTTTTTGAAAGATTCACTATTCTTCCGCGGTCAATCATTTCAAAAGACACCGTTATTGAGGATTTATCCGTCGGCAATATTTTACCGGAGAATTCAGCCGGAGCATAAGAGCGAGCCTTCCATGTAAACATAAATTCCGGCTCCGTCGCTTGAGCACGCACATTTATTAGCCCATAAAACAAACTGCCGGCTAAAAAAATTATTGCCAGAGCGGTTCTAAAAAATTGTTTAAAAAGCACCGCTTTCATTTCTCCCGTTAATTATACCATTTTTGTTTTTTACTCCCAACAAACTCCGTAGGTCCGGTTTTGAACACCCACTCCCCAGGAGGAGTTTTTCAATTCATTTTCATTTTGACGCGCGCTTTTAGCTTTACATTTTACGTTCTTACGCCCCCCCTAGGCCGCTTGTTTGTACTGTTTTGCTTTTTCTTCATCCGATTCCGGCGACATAATATCTATTACTTCCGCAATCGATTCTTTTTTAACCCCGAGTTCCTCTTCTGTGACCTTATCTTTGGCTTTTCTCTCCTCTGTTTCCTGGGTTTGCCCCTCACCCCCTTCTCCTTCGAAAGCCGGGGAAACCGCGCCTCCAGGACGGCCTTCGCGAGTGCGCACCGGTAATGGCCCCCCTCCTTCTCCCTCGACACCCGACGGCATCGCTTGGCCCGCCTTTATTTGACCCCCCGCCTCCTTACCACCTACTTTACCCTTCACTCCACCCTTTGCCGACGCCATCTTCTGCGCCGCGGTGGTTAATTTTGTTGGATGTCGGTCGAGGTAAACCGTCACTCCAAACCCAATAGTTTTAAGGGGCAAACCGCCAAGCCATGGGATAAGTTCTAATATCCACATCGCTACATACCAAGTCTGCCTAACTCCTCTAAACCAATAGTAAATTGCTATTACACTGGCAAAAGTATCTAAAATCCAAAAATCGTCAAGAGCGAAAAAAAGCAGGACTAATTCGATTGCGTCAAAAAATAAGCAGATACCTCCAATAAGTATTACCTCTACATCAGAAATTTTCGGTTGTGGCTTCTCTTCCTCGTTCATGATAGTTAGCTACAGAATACAGATGGCACCAGCCTAATATTCTAGAGATTCTGCTATCTATTTTACATTCGTATATCCGTACTTTTTCCGTATTCCGTAGCCATATTTCTACGTTTTCTGCTCTAATAACTGTTGCGGGTTGGTGGTTATAACCTGGTCTTCAAAATACGAAGCAATAATTTGAATTGCTACATGTTTTCGTCCGGCAAAAAACAATCCTGTCCCCACCTCTGCCGAAAGAAGCATATTTTTCTCCGCCTCGGTTAATCCGAAAGCTTTAGCCACCACATCAATTGTTGCTGGGGCCTGCTTCAAAAGCAATTGAATCGAAGAATTAGTAATAATCGGCCGTCCATAAGGAGATCGTAGAAAGTCCTCTACGTCTTGGGTAATCGTCGAAACTCCCAAAAAGTACTTTCTCGCCCGCTTTACCAGCCCAAATAAAAACGTGGCGCTGTCTTCATACTTCATCATCCACCACGCCTCATCAATAATTAAAAGTCTTTTCTTAAGTTGGGCCCGCGTGAGATTCCAAATAAAATTCAAAATAATATACATCGCAATCGGCCGCAATTCTTCCTCCAAGTCTCTAATCGAGAAAGCGATGAGACGATTGCCAATGTCGATATTAGTCGCTTGGTTCACGAACCCGGCGAAACTGCCTTTTGTGTATTTATACAAACGCTCTGCCATTCCCTTGCCTCCCTCCAAATTGCGTAATATCGTTTCAAGATCTTCTAGCAGCGGCGGGGAAGCTCCGGAAAAGTCTTCTCCAGGTACAATTTCGCGAGAGGCGTAAGTTTCGGTAATTGCTCGGTCGAGTAAAGCGTCCTCTTCCGCTGAAAGCTTGCCTAGCATCAATTTTAAAAGACCAGCCAAATTAACAATATGGGACCTAAGTACGTCCGACGGAGTTTCTCCCTCGGGCACAACCGGCACATCAAAAGGATTAATATGTTCGTGCGAAGAAAGGGAGATATTGAAAAAACTTCCTCCAAACGCCTCGGTCATTTTCTGATATTCGTTTTCAGGGTCGATAATTAAAATATCGACTCCAAGCATCAAATATCTGATAATCTCAAGCTTGGTAGCGTATGATTTTCCCGAACCGGATTTAGCGAAAACCACTTGGTTGGCATTTTCCAAAGAGAATCGGTCGAAAATAATCAAATTATTATTATGACGGTTGATGCCGTACATAATGCCTTGATTTGAGTTCAAGTCCTCCGATACAAACGGGAAAAACGAAGAAACCGGTCCCGAATTCATTGGTATTGTAACGTCAATTTTATCTTGCGCGAGCGGCAAAACCGAAAGCAGTCCCTCTAGTTGCTGGAAGAGGGCCGGTTTCATATAGATTAATTTCGCCTCCAAAATTGACTGGATCTTGCTTTCTAGTTTTGAAAGTTCTTCAAGATTGTCGCCGTAAATTGCGAGATAAACGCCAACGCTAAAAAGTTTTTCTTGAGCTTGCTGTAGAGAATCGCGCAGACTCTCTACGTCTTGAAGCGCCGTCTCAAGTAGCGGATCTCTTACCAGCCCTTTATCTTGCTGGTCGCTGATTTGCGACTCTATTTGAGCTGATTTTTTGCGAAGGTTCTTAAGAGCCATCCCTGTGTCGATCGGATTAATAAAAGTGGAAACATCAAAAATATTCGGCAGGTTTATGAGCGGTTCGAACCACCCCGTCGAAAGATATCTGGGGTAAGAAAAGAAAAAAAACGTTTTCACATGCTTATCGCCAATCTTAAGGTAGTTCGAGCTTACCTGAACTCCGGCCGGCGCGATAATTTTTTTTGTGTCTTTAAAATCTTCCGCCATTTATTTTTTTTCTTCGCTAGTTTTAGTCTCCATGCGCTCTGAGGGGATAGCCGACATCTCCTTTTCCACCGTTTCCGGGTTATAAAAATTATAAAAAAGTTCAATGAGCGCTTGGTTGTCTAGTGGCACCGCCTCAATGCCGAATGTAGCCAGTCCCTCAACCACTTGGGCTGTTCTCTGGGTGATTTGGTTTAAGTTCTCCTGGAATTCCAAATCAGCCGCCTTCTCTTCTTTCTTTTCTTTTTCCTCTTTTCCCCCTTTGTTTAAAAAAGGAAATAGCTTAGAAATTCCGGAAATAGTGTCCCTGGTTGGGAGCTTACTCGAAGAAAAAGGAATTATCACCAAAAAAGTTTTCTCCATAATCGCATTGTCTTTCACAAACCCCCTCACGTATTGAATATATTCAGAGATTTGGCTCTGGATCAAGGCTGACGGCTCCCGCTCCCTTCGAAGTTCGAGGCCAGCTAAATATTTCTCAATGTTAATTTTTCTGGAATGGATCATAATCTGAATCGGGAAATCTAAACCATTTAAAAAGTTCTTGTAGCCATTAGAAATAATATCTAGTTCCGTTTCGGCCATTAACGCCGTATTGATGCCCGAAACCATCACCACCTGCCTTAAGGCGCCGCTTTTCAAAATCGCCACCCCTTCTTTAATTTCTTCGATATCAACTAAATCCTGAGTATTTGCTAGTTGTTTATTGAGGGCCATATTAATGAAATTTTAGGTGTTAGGTTGTGGGTTTTAGAACTCTATTAAGTAAATTATACGCTAAAAAATAATTTTTCTTAAGTTCTTTCTCTCAACTTCAGCTCTAGCTTAGATATAAGAACATTTAGCATTTTTTGAACCTCCAATAGCAAGTTCTCGGTCTCTGTATAATTTAAATTCGAGTAAAGTCTTCTTGCAATAATAATCTGAGTTTCTAATTCTGACGCCGATCCTTCTGATACGCGGAGAAAGTGTAGGTATTCAGGCAAACCCTTCCTACGTGAACCTTCTGCTATATTTGACGGGATAGACACTGCCGCTCTGCGCATTTGCGAGACCAATCCATATTGTTCGTCCTTCGGAAAACTAATAGTTAATTTATATACTTGTTCTACTAAAGTAATTGCCTTTTGCCAAACAATTAGTTCTTTATAAGACTTTAGCATTTTTTCTACAACCTGCCACCCAGTATTAACCCAACTTTTTTATCTATAACCTACAACCCATCACCTAAAACCTAATAACGATAATCCACCCTCCTGGCCGCCTGCCTCTCTCCTGTAATTTTCTCAAAAACCTGATAACGCTCTTTGATTTTTTGCGAAAAATCTTGAGCGTTAATTAGACCTTGCTTAGTGCCAGTCTGAAGTTTCTGCCACGTATTTTTTAAGGACGCGCCCGCGATAATGCTTTCGAGCGAAAATCCAGGTTTCGCAAGCTTCATAATTTCCTCACTTTTCGTTACTTGAGGGTTCTCCGGCTGCCAAACAAAAGTTTGGGGTTGCCAATAAAATTTCATGCCCGATAAAAGAATTTTCGAAAGCGGCCGGCCGTTAATTTTTATAAATGCCATCGAGAGACCGAGTCCCCCGACAAAAAGCATAATAATCAACCATAACCAAAAAACTATAATGAAAAAAAGAGCAAAACCAACCGCCGCCACAGCGCCAAGGTAAAAAAACTGCTTAAGTGAGAGGGGGCCGATAATCTTATCCTCCGTCTCTATAAACTGAGGAACTTGGAATTGCATGTTAAAAAATTAAATATAAAACATCAAAAATTAAAATGACAGATTAAATATCAAAAATCACTTCCGCCCCTTCAAGGTTAGTATACTCGAAGCAATAATTTTTGATATCTCAATAATTTCTTCTAGTAGTTGGTCTAATGCCGCCTTGTCGCCCTTTCCAGTATCTCTCAGCAACGTTAACCAAACCTTAGATTCATTCGCGGATTTTAAAGAATAATTAAAAAAATTAGTAAAATCCCTCCGCGAGCTTGCTGAAGATGCCTCTATGTAATTAGCCAAAACACTGGTACCGCTTCGTAGGAGTTGCTTCCCCATAACTTCGCAAATAGAATCCTTAGGCAACTTATCAATAAATTTAACCAAATCTAAAGCCCAAGAGTAAAGGCGTTTCTTGAAATCATTTTTAAATTTTGAGTTGTCATTTTTCACTTTGATTTTTCATCTTTTATTTTAGTTAGTGAACTCAAATCAATCATTTCTTCGCTTGGCGGCAAATTTGTTTTTTGGGGTTCAGGTGGAATCTCTTTCTCTCTAATATCAAAGGTTTTTTGTGGAGGCATGTTTGGAGTAATTTGAGGGAACGGTTGGGTGGTTATTTTAGGTTGGGGAATTGTTTCCGAAACGGGTCTCGGTTGGGGCGAACGGGGAATTGGCGGAGTAGGAGGGATAAAAGATATTTCTTTTGATGAGGTTTCTGGTTTTTTTGAAAAAATAGAGCGGAGCCAGCTGGAATGCTTTTCCTCCGGCTTTGAAAACATCGAATTAAGATTCGCTGGCCTGCCCTCTGGAGGCATCAAGTCGGTGCCATAATTTACTGTCGCTATTTTTTGCGGTCCTTGATTTTTTTGAGGCGCAGGCATTTGAGGGAAAACTGGTGCTGTGGGCGTTTGCACCCTTACTGGACTCGGCATTGGCATCTCTGGTCTTACAACTGGGGAGGGGGGTGGAAATGACGGCGCTTTAGGTACTGAAGCGCCGGGCGGGTTCTCGAGGGGTGTCTGAAAAGTATTGTAATGAACCACCCTCGGAGGTTTTATTACATCTGTTTTAGCTAAAGTTTCCGGCAATTGTTTTCCTCCTCCAAATTCAACTCTTACTGCGAGCCGGCCCTCGTTTTTAGAAGTAGGGGAGCTAAATTGCGAAGACGGCGGTTCTAAATGAAATGATGACATTGGTCTAATCGGTTCCTGATCTGATTCTTGATGGATAATCACCGGCCCAGTTCCATAGTCTAAAGAACCAGCCGGCTTTTCTTGCATTGGGGGCCTAGGAGCTTGGAATGGGGGAGTCGTAGACAGTTTCGGTGTAAGGGAACTTGGAAACGGCGGGGCGGTCGCAGTTTTAGTAGTTTCTTTTTTCTTCAAAACATCCACTAACTCCGCTCCTGAATGCTCGAGCTTTTTAATCTCCTCTACAATTCCCATCGGGCTCTCGCCGGTATCTTTAAAGGTATTAACTGGTGGCCTTATCTCGGTTGTGGCTGGTCGGGCTGGCGCGCTAGGCGAAGACGGTCTAAAAATCGGCGCCGGTTTCGGCGGTTCCATTTCTCTAACTGCCATTCGGTTCGATCCCAAATCTCCTAGCCCTTGCCCACTAAGTTCTTCCATCATTTTAGGTCTCGGTATCCCTCCGGCTTGAGGCGGTTGCGGCGCTGCGGACGGTTTCCATTGAGGCGTGGCCGGTTTCTCGGCTACAGTTTTTTTCTGCGCCAAATCAGCATCCTCCGCAATCATCACCGGCCGAGGCGGCATCGGCTTTGATGATTCAGGACTTAATATTCTTGGCTTATCCGAAGCTCCTATAATTGGTCTATAATTCTTTTCAAGCTCTTCTTTCAAAGGGCCAAAGACTTTACTGTCAATTTCATCAGCTAATGATTTCGAGAGTTTATGGTTATTCAAAACTAAAGCCTCGTCAATTTCTCTCGCCAAATCTTCAAGATGGATAAACCCAAATATAATCAAAGCCACTAGTTGCTGTATTATTAATATCTTTTCTTCGTCGACAAGGTGGTGATTTTGGCAGATCTTTACCACTGCCTGATAAGATTGCTTGTTACTCAAAAGATCTCGAAGTTTCGCCGGTAGCGAATCAAATCTTTTCTTTAATTCATTTTCAGTTATTAGTTCTAATTGAATCATTTTTTAAAATTAGCTTTCTAGTTCTTTCCAAATCGTGGGTATCACCACGCAACTAGTACAATCACGTATCGGTTTCTTAGTGCTCCTCTCTACGTGATGGCAATTTTGGCATTCCCAATCTCTAACTTTATTACCTTTAAACAACCCCGAACCTTCTTTCATTCCTTTATACGCCGCGCCGCCAAAAGTAACTTTCGCGCTATCTTTGCCGAATTGAGTTAAATCATTAAAAGTTTCATTAGGCAATATCTTTACCGATGCCCGATACGCCACTCTTTGCACCGGTGCGGTAAACTTTCTCCCAAACCTCCCAAGCGCTGCTCTTATCCCCGGCGCTGGGGGCCCCATTGTTGGAGGCGCCGGGGGTTTAGTCAAAAACCTAGCTATCCCCCCCCCAGTTTTCGCCCCCGCCCACTTCCTAGCACCCTTAGAAAAACCCTTCATCGCTCCCATCCCCGCCTTTGCCCCAACAATACTTAACTGATTCGCCACATAAAGTCCTCCCATCGTAATCCCCACAATAATAATCATATTCATAAAACCCTGGATGGGTGCCGAAAGAGGGCTCCCTAGGAAACTAGAGATTCCGGCGAAAATGTTGTTTTTACCCGGACTGGAAAAGGCGGTCAAATCCATAGTCCCACCTTGCCCCAAACTCATTTCTCTGCTGGTTAAAATCGCTAAATAAAGGAAGAAAACCACCAGTGGCGCGAAGAAGACCTGTTTCAAAAATTGGCTCCACCATTTTGACCAATTAGAACTAAGTCCTGGGAAAATCCACAAAAGCCAGGCAAACGGCATAACAATCAAAAGGATGCCCAGAGCCACATACCGGTAGAGGAGCATAAATATAAACACCGCTAAAGTAATTACTATAGCCGCGAGCGAAAAAACCACAAAAGCCAAAGAAGCAATCGGTAGAAGTAACTTCCCTAGCCCTTCTCCGTTCGCCGCCGCAATTCCCGATAGCTTTTCCGTATCCTCGACGGTTAAACTATTCAGCCCATTTTCAAGCATAATTCCCTTTTGCGGGTTAAACGCCCCGGCTAGTCCGGAAGCGAAAGCGTTGAATTGCGAACCGCTTTCCGTCGGGTTCACTTGTCTTAAGAAGTAAAGCGTAAATTGGTCTGCGAAATTAATAATTGCTCCCGCGAAAACCAAACTGAAATTTACCAAAAGCGCCGCCACCACCAGTTTCCAGAGAATCTGCTTAATGCCGTATCCCGACCAGCGCAAAATTGTGGCGATGGCGATTACTATTATCGCCGCCGTAAACCCTAAATTGGCGATTGAAAGCGCCACCGGAAATCCAAAATGAACCGGCGGCGAGTTTACTATCTGGGTGTTGATATTTAAGACTACCTCAATTAGCCACGCCTCAACCCCCACTACTAGTCCCATCACGCTGCTGACAATATAGGAAATTCCGAAAACAAGCTTCCCGACTACCGTATAAGCTAAATCGCTAAACCAACTGGATTGGGCGTGAGTTACCTGCGGCACAAGCAAAAGCGCCAAAACTAAAACTCCAAAAATCACTCGCCATTTCGTAGGAATTTTAATCAATCGGTCAATAATTTTTTCCTTCAAAAATTTCATTTCTCGAATAGGGCTTTAACTAAATTTACCAAGGGCCATCACACTTATTTTGCGGGTAACTTCTCAAAGGATTCCAGGGGATAGGATTCCCCCTACTATTGTAAATACTTTCATAATTGCCAAACGTCTTATCCAGCTCTCCATTTCGAGTTCTAGCTGTGTCTATATTTAAAGTCAGCATCGTTAAATCAAAATCACTATCCAGATCTCGGGTCAGCTCGGCAAGTACCAAAGTATCAGTCGCCATGCTAACTTTCACTGCTAAATCAGCCAGCTTATCAAGAGAAGAACTCGCGTCGGCTCTTTCTTTAATTGAAGCAACATAACCGGCTTGGACGTTCGCCATCGCCGTGTTTACAGCCAATAATTTGTCAGTCGTGAAGTTCGTATTTAGAGGATCAAAGTAAGAATGGCAAGAATTTAATACGTCAGAAATCACGCTAATAGTTGCCGTCGCATTGTTTATATAATAATTATCGAATGTTATTAGCTGTCTATATAGAGTTTGGTATGACGAAATTGATATCAGTAACGTGCTACTGCTTAAAGCCGTGGTTGCGTACATCGCCGCAACGTCTTTAGCGCTTTTTACACAGTCCGAGTATTCAGTCGAAGAAGTGGCGTACATCGCACAAGTTTCTTTAACGTAGTCGGCAGATGGAGGTTTCGTGGTAGTCGCTATAAAGCCCGGTTCTTCTCCTTCAGAATTCGTCGCTTTCTGGAAAACCTTCTGAATCAGCGAGTCAATAAAGGCTGTCGCTATTGTTATCATATCATTGGCATTTACTAGCCAGTCATCATGAAGCCCCGTGGCCTTAGCCAAAGTTTCACCCACTATCTTTCCTGGCGTGGTATCCTCCCATCCATCCTGAGGGCAGGTTTTGAAAGTATGGTCAGATTTTACTGGGCCTATATAGTCCATGCCGGCTTGTTTCGCGTAAGCTTTAGCATCAGCTACTAAATCAGGGCTGGTTCTAATATCCTCAAGGGAATAAGCATCTTCTAGATTTAATGGCGGATTCGTTGGGTTTTTACACACTCTCGTCGCTAAGAATCCTGCCGCATTCGCCACCCTTTGCCCTTGCGCCGCTTGCGCCCCTTGCGCTTTAGTGAGCGCGATATCGCTAAGCGTGATCATTACTCCGAAAGGATTATTTTGAGGGGTAATCACTTGAAAATAATCCTGCCACCCGCCCTTATCGAAACTCTTATAAAATTCTTTAACATTCTCCACCGCTTCAGTAAGAGTGCAGGTTGTCCGTTCGGTCATATCGGCTAATCTCGGGTTGGATGGACGCTTAAATGCCAGCGTAATAAATGGCTGAATTGAAGCGCAGACTTGAGGCAGGTGTTTATAAATCTCCGCGCCTATGGCGGCATCGAATGTCGATCTCGCTGTCCCGATTAAGTCTTGTGCAAATCTCGGTTGTCCTTTCCCCTTTACCCAATTTTGCGTTGCATTAACTATTTGATTTATTAATTTTTTCTTCAACTTTTCTTTTATCACGCCTTGCACCCACTCCCAAATCTTTCTGGCTAAGTTAACTGGATCTATGACAATATCTCCAAAGCCAAAAATACCGTAAGCTGTTTTTGGTAAGAATAAATCCTTTACCAAAGAAAACGGCCCCGAAATTTTATTAGCGCTTGATAACTTCCCGAGTGAGTTAGCTTTATTTAATTCGTTCCCAAAATTTCGTATCGCATCATTATAATCTTGCTCTTGCAGTTGAAGAACCAAGCTTGATTTCAGTGGGTCGTTCTCTTCCTGGCTAAGCTCCAAAGCTTGTTTTTGATAGAGAGTTAACTTGAGCAAACTTTTATGAAAGTTTGCGAGCGCCTCTGGCACTTCAAGGGCTTTGATTTTTAAAAAAGTTTGTTCTAGAACTAACGCTACCGAACTAATCGAAGTCGGAGTGGGATCGCTAGCTAAGACATCGGACACCCCCGAGCGGACATAGTTCTCATCCAAAATAGAATTTAATTTATCAGTATAGTTTTTAATATCTTCCGGTCCATAATTTTTTAGTACATCGATGTCTTCGCTTTTTGCAATAAGTTCTGCTCTAGTGGCGTTTACTTGATTAGCAATTTCTTGAGTATTAGCAACACCCGCAGTATAACCTTCCGCATTTTTTGACACTTCATTCACTTGGGCGTTTATATCCGCTGAATTTTGGGGATCTAGTTGTATCATCCCCTCCGCTAGCTTCTGCCCAACATTTTCAGTTAAATTCGAAGGATCGCTAACCGGCGGCAATAAATCGCCGTCAGTGTTCGCTTGAGCTAGCGAATTGGAAGATTCACTCCCCGGCACCGATTCCACGTAAGCCTGCCCGCCGAATGCCGACTGATTTTGTCCCAAAGTACCGTTCCCTTCGCTCACCTCCATCTCCGACGGAGATAATTTTGAGCCGCCTGAATTTGATAAAAAGAAAGCCGCCGAGCTTGCGATAAATGCCACTGCCAAAAATCCCGTGATCAGCCGCTTAGGATCAACCATTTACTATTATTATAGTCTCAAAAACCAATAAAGAAATCCCCAGCCCTAGAACTAATTGTGAAATATCTGCAACTCCTGAAATTACAGCCACCTCCTAGGGTGAAGTAGTAGGGGTTCACTCCAAGACCGTAGCCAATCTCACAATTTCGTCTATTGATAAATTTTGCGGCCGGTCGCTCGGTTTCACTCCTTCTTTCTCTAAAACCTCTAAAATCTTTTCCCGAGTCCATCCATTTTCACCTTTGGCCACTAAATTATTCAAAATCGTTTTTCTTGGCTGTTGAAACAATATTCGGACCATTCTATAGTATTTTTTTTCATCAACCTCAAACCTACCACCTAAAACCTGCAACCTAATTACTGCCGAATCCACTTCCGGTGGGGGCGAAAAAAGTTTCGCCTGAAGATAGTCGACAATTTTTGGTTCCGCCCAAAACTGAACCGATGCCGCAAGCCGGTTCATCTTCGGCGGCTCGGCCGTTATTCTAATCGCCACCTCTTTTTGGATCGTTAAAACACAAATTTCTGGTTTATTCTCAAGCTCACTAATTACTCGCAATAAATGTCCTGTTATATAGTAGGGGATATTGCCTACAATTTTATAAGTTTTTAACTTTTCTCTTTTAGTTTTTAGCTTTTCTAGGGCATCACCTTCAACAATTTCAACATTTTTATCTTCTCCAAATTTATTTCTTAATAATTCCACAAAATCTTTATCTCTCTCAATCGCAATTATTTTTAACCCTTCTGCCTTTAGTTTTTCTGTCAGCTCTCCGTGCCCCGCGCCAATTTCAATCACCGTATCTCCCGGTTCCAAATTCAACGCTTCCGCAATTTTTAGAAGTGTCGTTCTATCTTTCAAAAAATGTTGCCCCAGTTTTCTTCTCATCTTTATCTATAACCTACAACCTAACACCTAGAACCTAGTCCAAAGTAATATACCTCTCCTCGTCCTCCAATCCCATCCCTCCCGAAAACCTCATTAACTCCTGCGGAATTTCCGACAAAAATCTCGACGGCAAATCATAAAAAGATAAAAACAATCTAGTTTTAGCTCTAGTCATCGCCACATACAAAAGCCTCCGCTCTTCCTCGAGTTCGTCCGTATTCCCCATCGCTCTGTGGTGCGGCAAAAGTCCCTCGGTCGCTCCCGCCACGAAAATATTTTCAAACTCCAACCCCTTCGCCAGATGCATTGTCATTAATTTCACCGAGAGGTTTTTATTTTCCTCCACATTATCCATTGCTTGGAGCAAACTCATTCTTTCCAAAAACTCATCCACTTTTTCAAAAGCCGAAGCAAAAGATAAAAGTTCCATAATATTTTCTCTCCGCTCTTCCGGGTTGGTAAAGTTTTTATCGAGGTATTCAAAATAATTCGCCACCTTCAAAAATCCTTCGATTATTTTGGTCGGCGTCCAATCGTTTTTTCCGGCCAATTCCTTCTCGAACCTTATAAAACCTGCCTTCCGGAGCAACTTCTCCAATCTTTCCCGGCTGATTTCGTCCGCCGGATTCGAAATATACCGCAACGCCGAAACCACATCTTTTATTTCTCTTCTTTCGTAGAATTTTAATCCCCCGAAAATTTGGTAGGGAATTTCGTGCTCGATCAGCGCTTGCTCAATGGCTCGCGACTGCGCATTCGTCCGGTACAAAATTGCGATTTGTGAATCTCCAACTTCCGATTCTTCTTGTTTTTCGTTTTGTATTTTACACTTTTCACTTTTCGCTTTGAGCTTTCTAATCTCGCTCGCAATCCAATTCGCTTCTTCAATTTCATCTTGCGCTTCTTTCAAAACTATCTGCTCGCCTTCCGAATTATTTGTCCAAAGCGCGTCTTCTTTTAGCCCCGCCGGTTTTTTTAGATTATTTTTTATTAGCTCTGAAGCCGCCGCGATAATTTTTTGCGTTGAGCGGTAATTCTCCCCCAAAAAAATCAGCCGGCTCCCGGCCCAATCTCGTTCGAAGTTTAAAAATATTTCCAAGTTTGATCCGCGCCAGCTGTAAATAGTTTGATTATGATCTCCCACCACGCTCAAGTTTTTTTCTCGGTCCGCCAAAAGTTTCACCATTTCATACTGAACATCGTTGATGTCTTGATACTCGTCCACCAAAAAATGGGAAAATCTATTTTGATATCTCGCGAGCACCTCCGGTTTTGTTTTAAAAATCAAAACCACTTTCTGAATCAAGTCGTCAAAATCAAAAGCGTTGTTTTGCATTAGTTTTTTTTCATACTCCGCAAAACTCTGGCTCACCATCCAATCTTCTCTCCTCTCTATTTTCGCGGGTTTAGCCATTCCGTTTTTTATCGCCGAAATCTTAGAGGAGAGATCCGCCGGCTTCAGATCCTTTTCATTTGATTCCTTTATGATTTTTTTAATTAATTTAAAAGAGTCGTTGTCGTCGAAAATAGCAAAGTTCGGTTCTCGTCCCAAGAAATGCCCCGCCTCTCTTAAAATTCTCGCGCCCAAAGAATGAAACGTTCCGATGTAGGGTGAATTGTGTTTTAAGTTTCCTCCGGTTTGTAAGTTTGTCAGCTTGCCTACCCTCTCCAGCATTTCTTGAGCCGCTTTATTTGTAAAAGTTAAAGCGCAAATTTTACTGGGATGAACCCCCTCTTTGATTAAATAAGCTATCCGCGTTGTTAAAGTTTTTGTTTTTCCAGTTCCTGCCCCCGCCACAATCAAAAGCGGTTCATTTGTAGCAAAAGCCGCCTCCTTTTGGGCTGGATTTAGTTCGGTTTTTGGCCATTCCGGCTTATCTATTTGTTTTTTAGCGCTTGGAATTCCCATTTGCTTACTGTTGCGTACATCCTGCCCCGTAGGGAACAGTGAAAATATAACCCTGCGATATTTTCACCTACTATATACGTCTATAACAGGGAAAGTTTTAGGTATTATCGCACATACCTAAAAATACACGAAAATACCCTTATTCCCTATGGGGTATATAGGCCTAAGTCCATACTCGCCCCGTTAGATTCTGAGTAATTTAACTGTTGGCAAAATATAGCAGGAAACTAATATAAAACAACAGCTTCATTTTTTAAATAAGAATCTATTGGGGTTTACTAGCTTCTATCTTTCAAAAACATTCCTCCGTCGTATTAATAATAAGTTATTCCCCAAGATTTCCCCATTACTAATTTTAAAATGATATAAAATACGTAAGCTTCTATGGATCTCCAACCTCTTCAAACCAACAAATATAGCGGGAAAACAAAGGCTTATTCCCTAAAAACCTACCATTCCTTAGTCAATTGGATAACTTCCGGGCTAACCCTTAGGGAATGGTATCTGCACGCCCAAACCTACGGCACCACCTCCTTCGTAACCAACCGACTTATTTTCAGTTGTATTCTCGGTTTGCTAGTACCTCTAGTTCTTATCGGCTCCATAAACGGGCGCCTAGAAGATAATCTCATTTATCTTCACAATTTAGGCCGAGTGGGCATTATCCCCAACCGACAAATTGGAACCACTAACCTTCCTCCTATTTTCGCAGCCATCGCTGAATGCGAATCCGGCGGCTCTCAATATGATTCTTATGGTCAAGTGGTAAGAGGGCGAGTAAATCATCACGATGTTGGCCTTTACCAAATTAACGAAGTCATCCACCAAAACGCCATCGCCCAAACCGGAGTTGATATCTATAACGAAGAAGGGAATGCCCAGTTCGCTCGCTATCTTTATGAAGCCGAAGGGCTTTACCCTTGGCGATCTTCCCAATATTGCTGGTCTCGATATTTAAATTAAAAAGCGAAAGAACCCCGTACTAAAATTCGACTTTTTCAGAGCTGGCAGTTTACGCTGTCGAAGTTTTAGTATCGGGGCTAAACTTCCTCTCTTAGCCGGTAGCTGAAAGCTTCCGCTAAATGATTTTCCGAAACTCCTTCTTTTTCTTCCAAGTCCGCAATCGTGCGCGCCACTTTTAATAATCGGTAATATCCTCGAGGAGAAAGCCGGGCTTTATCGAAAGTTTTCAAAAAATTCTCTGCCGCCGGCTCAAGCTGTATTAATTCTTCCGTTTGCTTTGCGCTCATCTCGGCATTGGTTTTGATTTTCAAATGGCCGAATCTTTTTTCTTGAACTTTTCGGACTGCCTGAATTCTTTTCTTTATTTCCAGACTGGTCGGTTTTAGATTTTTATTTTCTCTAAGCTCCGCGATTTTAACTCTCGGCACTTTTATTTGTAGATCAATCCGGTCAAGTAACGGCCCCGAAATTTTCTTTTGGTATCTCAACACTTCGTAAGCCGTGCACCGACATTCTTTTTCGTCATCGCCGTAAAAACCGCACGGGCAAGGGTTCATCGCCGCCACGAGCGAAAACTTCGCGGGGAAAATTAGCGTGCCCTTCGCGCGAGCGACGTGTACCACTCCCGATTCAAGCGGCTGTCTCAAAGATTCCAAAATATTTTTCTGGAACTCCGGCACTTCGTCCAAAAAAAGTATTCCTCGATGAGCCAAACTAATTTCCCCCGGCTTAGGGTAACTGCCTCCGCCTACAACCGCGATAAGCGACGCCGTCTGGTGTGGCGTCCTGAAAGGCCTAATAGACATCAGCCCTCCCGGGTTAAGCCCCGCCGAGCTGTAAATTTTAGTTACCTCGATTGCTTCTTGAAGCGATAAGTCCGGCAAAATACCCACCATCGCTTGCGATAGCAAACTTTTTCCCACTCCCGGCGGACCGATCATCAGTAGGTTATGCCCGCCAGCCGCCGCGATTATCATCGCGCGCTTGGCATTTTCCTGTCCTTTAATTTCCGAAAAATCCGGCACCTCACTTGCCGGGGTTTTCATTGGATTAAAAACCG
This sequence comes from Patescibacteria group bacterium, assembly GCA_038058095.1. GTDB lineage: Bacteria > Patescibacteriota > Minisyncoccia > UBA6257 > 2-01-FULL-56-20 > VMFW01. The sequence continues at coordinate 33,381 of JBBUBW010000009.1, forward strand.
CCGGGCTAATTTCTTTTCTCTCTTCCAAAAAATCAATCGCTTCCTGTAGATTTTCTAGCGGAATCACTTTCAAATCTTTAACCACTGCCGCCTCGTTCGCATTCTCTTTTGGAAGCAGAACATACTGAAAATTTTTATCTTTAGCCAACTGGGCAATATTGAGCGCTCCCGAAATCGGCCGTAGTCTTCCATCCAAAGCCAACTCTCCTAAAAGAATTTTATCGCTTGCATCAAATTGTTTTATCTGCCCCGTCGAAAGCAAATATCCAAGCGCGATTGCCAAGTCGTACTGCGACCCGGCTTTTTTAACATCGGCGGGCGCCAAGTTAATAGTGATTTTCCTGTTTTCACGGTTCGGCGGTTTCACTCCCGCGTTTTTAAGCGCTGAGTTTACCCGCTCCTTAGCTTCGTTCAAAGCCTTATCCGCCAGCCCTACTATATTAAACGCATGAAGGCCGACGTTTAAGTCAACCTCCACTTCAATTAACTGCGCGTTGATCCCTTCCAGTTCCGCTGAGTAAACTTTTGATAAGTTCTTAATCATTCTACAACCTAACACCTACAACCTTTAACCTAATTTCTTACACTTCGCGCACAATTCCGACTCCGGCACAATCTCTAAAACCTCTTTCGAAATTTCTCCTCCGCATTTCACGCATTTACCGTAGGTGCCGTTTTGTATCCTCAAGAGCGCTCCCTCAATCTCTTCCCTCCTCGTTCTAAACGCGTGGCTTATGCCCAGTTGGTTGCCCATCTCCTCCGCCTCGTCCGATTCTTCATCTCCGCCGTCAATATCACCTCCCATATCCACCAGCTTCTCATGCTCCTCAATCTCCTTATCGAGCTTCGCCTTTTCCGCCTCCAGTATTTCTTTATATTTTTTAATCTCGTCTTTAGTCATTTTATTTTAGTTTCAATGTCTCGTCGGCTTGCCGAGAGGTTACAAAGCAGGAAGCTAAAATAACCCTGAGCAAGTCCACGAGCCGAAGGGTTTCCTTCGGCCATATCCCGCCCACCTGTGGTGGAGTTTTTGATTTCCCTCAATCTTATCACATCAATTTAAAAAGCCAACCCCGGTACTAATTGTGAAATATCTGCGATTCTTGAAGTCGTAGCCATCTTTTTAAAACAAAACATCTTTTCACAATTAGTTCCGGGGCTAACCCAGCACTCCAACTTCGGTTAATCCACAAAGGCGCATATTTTAATTTCAATCTTCTCTGAGGCCGCTAAAACCAGGTATTGACATATAACTCTTTATTTGGTAAAATACAAACGTTCTTTGATAATAAAATATTCTAGGTTCTAACTTATGAAACGAGTATTTAGTGGGTTTTTAGAGTCCATTAAATACTCGTTTCATGAAGAGCGAGCTGCGTCGCGCCAGTTGCGCGATATATTTCAAATACCACAGGAGGTATGCGATGGAACCCATCGTGAGCCGTACCCTGTCAGTGCACAACGAGCACGAATTTCTTTTAAAGCTCGAAGCCGCAGGTCTCAACCAAGCACTTTCCCAGAGAGTCGTTGACTCAAAGGAGAATGATCTCGGCAAGAAAATAGTGAGACTCATCGAGAACGGCGGTTTCGAACCGACGACGAGCCAAAAACGCGCCCGCGAGATCATGGGGCGCAACATGTTCGGCGTCGAAGAAGCAATCCGGCATTTCGGCGTGAATCCCACGAGGCAACAGGCCGCCGCTCTTTCGGAAATCCCATTTTCCGAGGCAACCCTCGAGCAGTGCAAGAACACGCACGTTCTCGTTGCGGTCTTCCCCCTCTCGATCCTCGAGATTCGCGGTAAGGTTCCCAGTGACCAGCATCTGTTTTATGTTCAAGACTGGTACAACAAGGAATCCTTCGCCAAAGACAAAGGGGAACTGGAGTGGCAGCTCATTTGCAAAACTCCCGTCGACAACTCGACGTCGAGGACGTGGGACGAGCAACAGGCTTTGCTCTCCGACAAAGATCAGACGCCCAAAGCTCGTGTGATGGTCTACGCGATCATCTGCCATTTCCTCTCGACAGGCGAACGGCTGTTCGAGAAAATCTACGTTCGCTGTTCGGATGTGGATTCGGACGGCCGCCGGGTCCTCGTCGGTCGCTTCGCTTCCGACGGCTTGCTCGTCAACGACCTCTGGGACGGCCACCGCTACGACAACATCGGCCTCGCCTCTGCCCGGAAGTCCGAGTAGAACCTTGAAACTGGAGGATTTGATCCTCCTCATTACCTTGAGCCTCCGCGCGATTTTTTCGCCGGAGGCTCATCTTATTTTATTAACTCGTCAGTAAGAAACTAAAAAGAATATCAGCTAACTTAGTTATTCCCCTTTTTACAACGAGCCCTAGCATTGACACAGAGCCCATTATTCTGTAAAATATTTCTGCTCTTTAATAATCAAATATTCGAGATTCTGTCTATGGCATGAGGCGAGTGTTTAAAATGTTATAACTCATATAGTTTTTTAAGCACTCGCCTCATAAAAAGCGAGTCTGAACCGGACAGATATCCGATAAATTTCAAATCAGAAGGAGGCACACGATGCCACAAAGCATCGCACACCCCAAACCGACTGCCGTGCTTGACGGGACGGCAAAGTTTTTCCGCGTGATGGCGAACGCCGGTGTTCCCTTTTCGGCGTTTACTCCACCAATGCAGAGCGTAGCGAAAAGAGCCAACCTCGCGGAGTTCCTCAAGCTCGGTTGTCCCAAAGTCGACGGCAATGGCGTTATCAACACAACGCCATCGGAACACGACCTTGCGCGCCTCATTTTAGCCAGCGATTTCATCACGCCGGAAGAAGTGGCGCAAACTCGCGGACTCACCTATGCGGATGAGCAACTCGAAGCGTTGCAAACAAGCCTGCCGCCACTCGAAGTGATCACTTGGTGTCGCGGGAACGGTTACTTACTGCTTCCCAATCCACCCGAGGCAATGTCGCTTCTCGGAGTCCGAGATCTCAACCGAGCCCTCTTTTCTTCAAAGGAAGGCGGGTGGTATGCTGACCAAGCTTTCGCGGCGAAGGAAACGACTGAGGCCGCAACTTGGCTTATGATCCGCAAGGGCATCGTGCCGAACTCCACGGATAAGAAATGGAAGGAACAAATTCCACTCATCTCTGACGTTGAACGGGTACCGAATGCCGCCGAGTTCTCCTGGGCGCTCACGATCTACAAAGAAGTCCGGGGCGTCTACCTTATGGGTGGAATCTACGCCCGCACTTCAAGTGTGGATTCGGACGGCCTCCGGGTCCGCGTCGGCCACTTCGATTCCGACGGCTTGGACGTCCACAGCTACTGGGACGACCATCGCTATGACGGCTTCGGTCTCGCCTCCGCTCGGAAGTCCGAGTAGAACCTTGAAACCTGGAGGATTTGATCCTCCTCATTACCTTGAGCCTCCGGCGCGAATTTTTTTCGCACACGCCGGGGGCTCTTTCTTTTTATAAACCTTGTGATATGCTTTTTTTATCTTGCTAATGCAGGCGCGGTTACGGCTTCGCCTCGCGAGATATCTCACCTTTGCCTGCCCGCCGAAGTTATCGGCGCAGGCGGGAGATGTCGCCAGAGCGCCACCGTTTACGGATTGCGGCAGAGCGCGATGAAGGATAGAGATGGACTTCTTGCTCGCTTCTAGTGGAGATGTCCCGCCAAATCGGGACTGCTCTCGAATAAAATTCAGGAACGAAAGGCAATAGGCTCCTTTTGAGCGGTAACCCTTAAGTTTCGGTGCCATGGGCGGTAGCGGGCAATATGTGGATTCGGACGGCAACCATGTCTACGTTGGCAACTTCGATTCTGACGGCTTGAACGTCAACAACAACTGGGACGACAACCGCAACGACAACATCGGCCTCGCCTCTGCCCGGAAGTCACCCCTCTATTCGTTTTTGAATGCCCCGCCAAGCGGGGCATTCTCTCGTCGGTCTTTCGAGGATTTTATCCAGCCACCCAACATCCGGCCGATCTCATCCACCGGTTCTTCGAGTGAAACGTATTTCTTGTTGTCGATTACCCTGACCTCTTTCATTAACCGGAGAAATACTCGCAAAAAGTTTAGCTTGAGACTGACTTTTTCAAGGATCGGCACTTTCTCTGATTTGTAAGTTTGACTCGCAAGGAGGATGCCTTCAAGGATGTCGAGAATAATATTCTCGCATCGTTGCCAGATGCTGTGGCGATCCTGTTTAGTAATACCATCCCGATAACCATAAAAAGTTTTATATAAATCATAGGTTTTTTTGAAGATCGGGATATCGAAGTCGTCCATTTGTTTTATTATTTATTAATGAAAATTTATAATAATTTATTTGAACAGATTACCTCTTTGGAGAATCTTTTTTCTGCGTGGGACGCTTTCAAGTCCGACAAACGGAAAAAACCGGACGTAATGCGGTTTGAATGGCAACTTGAGGAAAATATTTTCAGGTTGCACCGGGAACTCAAAAGTGCCACGTACAGGCATGGCCCGTACTCCGGTTTTTATGTAACCGATCCCAAACAACGCCATATCCATAAAGCTTTGGTGCGAGATCGGGTTTTGCATCACGCGGTTTTTTCGGTGATCAACCCCATTTTTGAGGAGATGTTTATCCCAACGTCGTTTTCGTGCCGAGTGGGGTATGGCACTCATCGCGGCGTTGAAGCCCTTGCTGGCATGATGCGCCAAGTGAGTAAAAACAACACGCGGACGTGCCACGTATTGAAGTGCGATGTGAGAAAGTTTTTTGACAGCGTGGACCACCGGATACTCCTCGGTATTCTTACGAAACGTATTAAAGATGAAAAAGTGATGTGGCTCCTGCGATCTATTGTTGAAAGCTATTCGAGTGAAATAGGGAGTGGAAAAGGGATTCCGATAGGGAATTTGACCTCCCAGCTTTTTGCCAATATCTACATGAATGAGTTCGATAGGTATATGAAACATATGGTGAAGGCAAAACACTATCTGCGATACACCGATGACTTTGCGATTGTTTCTGAAAACCGAACTTATTTAGAGGAACTACTGCCTAAGATCAAAGAATTTCTTTCAAACAACCTGGCAATCAATCTACACCCCAATAAAATCATACTTTCGACCTTCTGTCAAGGCGTAGATTTTCTTGGTTACGTTTCTTTTCCTCAATACCGACTCCTCCGTACAAAAACAAGGTGGAGAATTTTTTCGAGACTGCGAAAAAACTAAAAAGTTACCGCGGTGAATTGATTTCAAGAACTTCTCTCGAGTAATCCCTGCAGTCCTATCTCGGCGTTCTTTCTCACGGCAATACTTTCAAATTACGCGAGAGTATTCTTAATGAATTCTGGTTTAGTTGAGGTTCGGTTCGTTTTAATGTAGTAAGTTATCAGTCGTAAGTTATTAGTTAAAAGTTACTTCAACACCCTCACCGTTTTAAGATTCCACTTATAACTCTCCTTAAACCTATCCGCCGGGTCAGTTACTAGTTTTCCTTGAATTCCCTTTAAATCATTCTCCGCCACCAACACGTAATTAGGCGAGTAAAGGAAAATCGCCGGATAGTCTTGAGTAATCAATCCCTGAAGTTGCGCTAAGGTGCTTTCGCGATCTTGCTGCGTTGGATTTTGCCCTAGTTTATCAAGCAACGCGTCCACCGCCTTATTGCTATAAAGCGACAAATTCAATCCCGGAAAAAATCTTTCCGTTGAGCGCCAGAATGGAGTTAAATCCAAATCATCTCCCAAGAAATTTCCATAAAGCAACATTTCATAATCCCGGTTTTTAATAATATTATCGAGCGCGTCGCCTTCCGGCACTTTAGATATGTTTACCTTAAAACCAATTCCTTCCCACGTCGCCTTAAGTTTGTCGGCTGTCGCCGTCAAAAACGGAATCTCGGGCACCGTCAAATTTATTTCTAAATTAACTTTTGTTTTGTTGATAGTTTTCTGCCTCACTCCCGGAAGCGAGTTATCGGTTCCCGAACCATCGCTTAAATTCCATCCCGACGCCTCAAGAACCCGAATCGCCTCGTCTTTATCTTGAGCTACTAAACTATCACTTCCTACGCCCTGAACTACCGGTCCACTCACGACTTGTCCATCTCCTCCCAAAACTTCTTTAACCAGCGCTTCTCGCGGAGTCGAAAGGCTCATCGCTTTTCTTACCGCGATATCTTTAAGAATCGTATTCTTCGATTGGTTTATAAAAACGGCGTAATAGTTTGGAGAAGGGAATGACAATTTCTCGAAAGGCCGTTTTATTTTCTCCACCTCTTGCGGATCCAGCCCGCCAGCTCCGCCAATCATTCCGCGGTTAAAAGCGGCCACTAAGTTTTCTTTATCCTGATAAAATTTAAAACTTATATTTTCTATTAAAGCCGCTTCGCCTGGATAATCCGGATTGATTTCCAGTTCGTAGCGAGTGATAAATCCTCGCCGGTCTTTATCGTAATTTTTGAAGCGGTAGAAACCGCTTCCCACTGGGCTTAAATTGTAGTCCGAAAGGCGCCAATTGATTGGCGGAACATCGTTAAAAATATGTTTTGGCAACAAGTAAAGATTTTTTATCTCGTGCTCTAAAGCCGACGTCCACTCCGTACTGAAATTCAGACTTTCTCCTTGGGCTTTAGCCCTCTGAATTTCTAGTATCGGGGCCGTCCCGGGTGCTCTTAACTGAACCTCCAATTCGCTCATTCGCTCCGCTCCCACGCCTCTCCATTTCGAGATAAGAGGGGATTGAGCACTTTCGTCTTGGATTTTTTGGATAGTGAAAACCACGTCGTCGCTTGTAAGCGGCTTCCCGTCCGTCCAAACCAAACCTTCCTTAAGGCGCACTTTCCAGAAAAGCCCGCTTTTATCCAATTCAATTTGGCTGGCTAAGTCCTCTAGTTTCGCGAAAACCAATCGCACCAAAGATTTATCGACATCACTCGCAGCCGAAACGGGATTTACGGCAGACGGCTGGCCGATGAACCCTTCTATATATTCTCCGCCTCGAGTCGGCATCGCTTTAGTCGCGCCCCTAACTACCACAATTATTAAAACCAAGCCGGAGACGATTACCAGCGCTGCTGCCGCCAAAAATATTTTTCGTTCCTTATCGGAAAATGCGAGAAAAATTTTCTTTAGTTTATCCACGTTTCAAATTCGTCAAAGCTAGCGCTCTTAGTTTATTAACTTAAAAAATTATAAATCGCCAAAGCCACAAAAACCACCGCCAAAACAATCGTTCCCCTGAAAATCATTTTTTCCATTCCCCTCCGTGTTTGGTAAAATCCCATTCCCTCTCCACCAAAAATTCCCGAAAGTCCCGCTGACCTCTCTTGAAGTAGAATTAAAACCACTAGCGCCGCTGCCACCACAATTTGAGCGATAAGTAGAATCATGATTTTTTAAATATTAAATGAATGAAGAAATTCACAAACCCGATAATCACCGCCGCGTAAAGCAGCGTCAGAACCCCATCAATACTAAGGTTTTTTGAAAAACTGTCAAGAATATAGAGTAAAAGCATATTAACCACAATCAGCCCTAGCCCTAAAGTGAAAATAATGACCGGCCCCAAAATTAATTTTAGAACCGGCTTCAAAATAAAATTAAGCAAAGCGAAAATCGCTGCGAGTACCAAAGTTTGGCCGAACCCGCCCAAAATCTGAAATTTCGGGAAAAAATAAGCTATTCCCGTAAAAGCCGCCGCATTTAGGAGGATAATAACCGCCGTTTTTAGTATCCACTTCACTCTTCTATTATAACCCTAGTTTCCAAAAACTTAAATTATTTCATGAAGTAAGCTTCTCCCCGTCATCTCTGCCGGTTTTTGGATTTTCATCAGTTCAAGAATTGTGGGTGCCACATCGCAAAGCACTCCAATCGTTTCCGAATCCAAACTTTGCCAGTTCACAAATTTTTTATTTCTAAGTTCGGAAACCACCAAATAAAGCGGGACCGGATTGGGATCGTGCTGTGTTTCCGGCGCGCCGGTAAATGGATTAACCATCTGCTCAATATTTCCGTGATCCGAGGTGATAATCAACATCGTATCCGTCGCCAGTACAGTTTTTATCACTCTCCCGATTTGAGCATCAATCGCTTTAACCGTTTCGAGCGCCGCCTGGTAATCGCCGGTGTGGGCAATCGTGTCCGGATTGGCGTAGTTAACTAAAATAAAATCAAAAGCTCGGTTTTCCAATGCTTCGACAACTCGGTCCGTAATCGCCGCCGCCATCATCTCCGGGTGTTCTTCTGGGTGAGGTGTCTTAACCGAAGGCACAAAAACTCGGTATTCATTTTTAAAAGGTGTCTCTATGTAGCCGTTGAAAAAATAAGTCACGTGGGCGTATTTGTAACTTTCCGCTAATCGCAATTGAGTTTTACCCGCGTCACTTATCGCTTTACCCAAAGGAATTTCAATCTTCTCTGGCGGAAAAGCCACCGGTACCGTAAACGCGTCTTCGTATTGTGTCATTGTGGAAACGTACAAATTTTGGAATTTTTTAGTCGGGAACTTGTCGAAATCTTTAATAATAAAAGATTCCGCTATCTGCCGGATGCTGTCTTCTCTGAAGTTGAAAAAAATCACTCCATCGCCGTCTTTAATGAATCCATTTTCTCGAAAAACTATCGGTGGCACAAATTCTTCGTTTAAATTTTTCTGGTAAGTTTCTTGGATGATCGGCGTCGCGTCTGAAACCAAAGGCGCCCCCGGCCCGGTCATAGTTTCGTATGCCCTCTCCGTCAGTTTCCAGTTCTTTTCTCTATCCATTCCGTAATACCGGCCCATCAGCGTTACTAATTTGTCGTGCGGTATTTTTTCGAGCACCTTCTCTAACCTGAAAGGGGTGCCATCTTTTCCGTCGGAGAAAAGATGCATCTTCACTTCGATATTTTCTTTCTTCCCCATCTCCACTAACGCCAGAAGATGTTCGAGGCAGGCATGAACCGTTCCCTCGGTTAAAAGCCCAATCAAATTTACCGCTCCACTATTGGTTCGCGCATGCGTAAAGGCGTCTTTCAAAGCTTTATTCTCAAAAAAACTCCCGTCTTTTATTGATAATGTAATTCTCGGAAAATATTGGTAAATAACTTTTCCTGCTCCAAGCGTAAGGTGGCCCACTTCGCTATTACCCACCTCTCCCCACGGTAACCCAACGCTAATTCCCGAGGCCTGCAGGCTCGTTACCGGGAAATTCTCTTCCATCCACTTGAAGCTCTCTGGCTGGACCGCATGGACTGGATTTGTCTCATTTTTTTGGCCCAATCCCCAGCCGTCCAAAATTATAAGCAACATTGTCCGTCGCATCGCTCTATTATAAAAGATTTCTTTAATCTTGACTAACCGGACAAAAAGACCTAAACTTTAAAAGTTACTAATTGTCGCCTTTTTAATCTTTTGGAACCTTGGAAAAGATTTTGCTAGAGAATTTAACCTATAACACTTCGTTTTCGATTAATTAAATCCTTTTTCGAGGACTAGTTTCGTTCAAAGAATAATTAAGGTGGCTAGTAACTAAAAAGTCACAATTTTTTATTCCTAAAAAATTCAAACCTATTTTTGTGAATTAAAATCACAATGAAGAATTTAGGAAAACAACAAATCAATGTTTACAGGAACATCAGCTCTCGCAGTGGGTGGGTTAATTTTGGGTGGGATTATTGGCTATTTAGTTCGCCAATTATTCACGTCTCGGGCCGCAAGCTCAATTGAGCAAAAAACTAAGCTCAAACTCGAAGACGCCGAAGAGCGCGCCAAACGAATTATTTTGGAATCGGAGAATAAAGCCGCTGATCTTTTGGCGGATACTAGGAAGGAGAGTCGAGAGCAGAAAATCAAACTTGACAGCCTCGAAGAAAGAATTCTTAAACGCGAGGAAATTTTAGATCGGAAACTTGTAGTTTTATCTTCAGATGAAACCTCTCTCAAATCTAAAACTGAAGAATTAAAGAAAAAAGAAGTAGACATCGCTGGTCTTAGAAATGAAATAGAAACCCGGCTCGAAAAAGTGAGTGGTTTGAGCCGCGGAGAAGCGCTTCAAAAGCTCTTTGCTGAAATCAAGGAAGCTCAAAGCCAAGAACTCGCTAACCTCCTCCAAAAACTGGATAAAGAGCGGCGCGACGCGGTTGAAAAGAAAACTGCGGAGATTATCACCACTTGCCTCGAGCGCTACGCACGATCGCAAGTGGCCGAAATTACCACCACCACCTTTCCTTTAGCCGACGAAGAGTTAAAAGGGAAAATCATCGGGCGGGAAGGTAGGAACATTCGAGCACTTGAGCGCGCCACCGGCGTTGAGTTTATTATCGACGAAACTCCCGATAGCGTTGTTATCTCTTCTTTCGATCCGCTCCGCCGTGAAATCGCCCGCCTCGCTCTCGAGAAACTGATTAAAGACGGTCGCATTCAACCCGCTAAAATTGAAGAAAAAGTTGAAGAAGCCAAACAAGAACTTAACAAACGGATTATGGAAGTCGGGGAAGCCGCCGTTATGGAAGTCGGCATTTACGATTTACCCAAAGAAATTATTCAGCTTCTCGGCCGCTTAAATTTCAGAACCAGCTATGGCCAAAATGTTTTAATGCATTCGGTTGAGATGGCGCACTTAGCCGGGATGATGGCCTCCGAGCTCGGCTTAAATGTTGAGGTTGCTAAAAGGGGTGCTCTTTTACACGATATTGGAAAAGCCATCGATCACGAAGTAGAAGGCACTCATATAGAGCTGGGTCGCAAGATTTTGAAGAAATATAATATTCCCGAGGCAGTCATCGAGGCCATGCAGTCTCATCACGAAGATTATCCTTACGCCATTCCTGAGGCCTATATTGTCACCGCCGTTGACGTCCTTTCTGGTGCCCGCCCTGGAGCGAGGCGGGATTCGCTCGAGCACTATCTTAAACGCCTCGCTGATTTAGAAAAAATAGCCACCGAATTTCAAGGTGTAAAAAGCGCCTACGCCATTTCAGCCGGGCGAGAACTTAGGATTTTCGTAACACCCGAAAAAATAGACGACTTCAAAGCCCTAGAGCTAGCCCGAGAAATTGCCAACCGTATCCAATCTGAGTTAAAATATCCCGGTGAGATCAAAGTCGTTGTGGTAAGAGAAATGCGTGCTGTCGAGTATGCCAAGTAAGATAGGTGACAGGTTGAAGGTTTTAGGTTTTAGAGAGGTTACCTTCTCCCGAGTTACTAGCACCTAACACCTAAAAACTATAACCTAATCCATATGTTGCTTAAACTCTCAAAATTTTGCCTTTATGCCGCCGTTTTCAGCGTGATAATTGTGGTCACTAACACCTTTTTCCCATTTATCGGTGTTAAGTACTATTTCTTTAGGACTGCAGTCAGTCTCTCTCTTTTATTCTTCTTCTTATGGTGGGCTTTTGAGGCGGCCAAAGGTGAAGTTCTCGAACGCTTCCGTAAAATTGCGCGGAACCCGCTTTTTATCGCGGTTTCTGTCTTCGTCTTTTTTTATCTCTTAGCCTCTCTTTTTGCTTACGATTCTCACTCGGCTTTTTGGTCTAATTTTGAAAGAGGAGAGGGAGGATTCCAGATGATCCACTATTATCTTTTCTTCCTGCTTTTAAGTCTTATTATTCGCGACAAAAAAGATTGGAAGAGAATTTTTCAACTCTCGATTATTGCCGGGGTCTTAATGATTCTCTATGGAGCCCTTGCCCAACTTGGGATTGTAAATGGGCTTATTAGCCCCTACCAAGGAGGGGCGCCTTCTGGTTTTTGGAACCGTTTTACTGAAGCTCGTTTCCAAGGGTCGCTTGGCAATCCTGCCTATGTGGCGCCCTATCTTATATTCACGATATTTTATACTGCCTATCTTTGGTTTGTGTCTCAAATCAAGAAGCGGTGGGTCAAACACCTCTCCTATGGTTCTTTATTTTTTTTCCTTCTCTTTTTCTTCTATGTCAGCAAAACCCGGGGAGCTTTAGTGGGTTTAGGTATTGCTACTCTGGTTTTTCTAATCTATCTTTTAATATCCTCCCAAAAAGAAACCAAAAAATGGGCCATCTTTGGACTTTCCCTCTCCGCCTTTTTCATAGTTTTAGTCGCCGTGGTGTCTTTTTATCTTTCTCCGCTTTGCGCAAAATCAAATTGCTCATCTTTCGCGAAAAATTTATCATCAAACCGGCTTCTTACTTTAAGTCTCGGCAATGAATCTTTCCAAACCCGTCTCTGGACGTGGGGTTCTGCCTGGCAGGGTTTCAAAGAGCGTCCTCTTCTTGGTTGGGGACCGGAAAATTTCAGCAGTGTTTTTGATAAACATTTTGATCCTCGCCACTACATTGCCGGAACTAACTCGGAAACTTGGTTCGACCGGGCCCACAGCGTTGTCTTTGATTACCTCGCCGAAACCGGCCTTCTCGGATTCCTAAGTTACCTTGCGATTTTCGTTGTTTTCTATTGGCAATTGTTTAAAAAAATAAAACTTCCTAAACCCGAAAACACAGAAACTCATCTAGCTGGTTCTTCCCTAAAACCTCTCCTTACCGGCCTTATTATTGTTCTTCCTATTGGATATTTCATTCAAGGATTAGCCCTTTTTGACGTCCTCCCCATTTACTTGAACCTCTTCCTCTTTCTAGCATTCAGCGTTTACCAATTAAATAAACACTATGAACCAACTCTATAAAAAAATTATTGCCATCGCGGCTAGCGGTCTCTTAGTTTTTTCCGTCTATTTTGGTTCTTTTTTGCCGTTAAGGAAATCTCAAGCTTTTATTAATACCATGCGTAACTTAAACAACTCGCCATCTTTAGATGAATTTAAAAAAGCAATTTCGGTTCCACTTGACCTGCCTTCTCCAATCGGGCAGGAAGAATTAGTCCGGCAAGCTGCGAGCGTGGTTATGAATGTTATTAATCAGCCCAACGCTAATTCCTCAGTTGTTGACGATCTTTTAAGCTATGTTAGCCGTTATTACGAACCCATTATTAGTAATGGTACCGGTATGAGCTTTGGCCAAAATCTTTATATTCTCGGGTCAATGAACGAAATTGCTTTTGTAAAAACCAATCAACCTAAATATCTCGAAGCCGCTAAAAAATACTACCTGAAAAGTTTTGAGCTTGGTCCAAAGCGTCCCCAGCCGCTCTTCGGTCTGTTTGATATTTATCGGATGGAAGGCAATGTCGAACAAGTTAAAGCCATTGCCGGCCAGATTCTTTCTCAGTGGCCGAATGAAGACCGAACCCGCAAAGCTCTCTCCGAGTTTTTGGACCGAGGGTTGACTAAAAAGAAATAGAATGATAGAAAGTTACTATGCCCAAAGCGCTTATCACAGGTGTCACCGGCCAAGACGGTTCTTATTTAACCGAATTTCTTCTTTCTAAAGGATATGAAGTGCACGGCATTATTCGCCGTGCCTCAACTCTTAATACCTCTCGCATTGATCATATCTACCAAGACCCCCACGAAAAAAACTATCGTTTAGCCCTTCATTTTGGCGATTTGTCTGACGCGAACACGATCCGTAAGTTAATCTATAAAGTTCAACCCGAAGAAATTTACAATCTCGGCGCCCAATCGCATGTTCGGGTCAGTTTCGATATTCCCGAATATACCGCCAATATCGCGGGGTTAGGCACTTTAAGATTGCTCGAAGCCATTAAAGATTACGAGGAGGACACTAACCACAAAGTTAAATTCTACCAAGCCTCTTCCTCGGAAATGTTTGGCGCCACTCCTCCTCCTCAAAGTGAAGCCACTCCCTTCTATCCTCGCAGTCCTTATGCCTGTGCCAAAGTTTTCGCCTATCACACGACTAGAAATTATCGCGAGGCCCATAATCTTTTCGCCGTAAACGGCATTCTTTTTAATCATGAGTCGGAACGGCGTGGAGAAACTTTCGTCACCAAAAAAATCACTCGGGGGATTGCTAGGATTTTAACCGGGATAGATAAAAAGCTGTATCTTGGCAATCTAAATGCTAAACGCGACTGGGGCTACGCTCCGGAATATGTCGAAGCTATGTGGAAAATGCTGCAGCAACCTACTCCCGAAGACTACGTTATTGGCACCGGCGAAAGCCATAGCGTCAAAGAATTTGTTGAAACCGCGTTTGAGCTCGCCGGTCTTAACTGGAGGGACTATATTGAAATCGACCCCAAATATTATCGCCCCACCGAAGTTGAAAGTTTAGTTGCCGATACTAAAAAAGCCAAGGAAAAACTTGGCTGGGAAGCTAAAACTAAATTTAAAGACTTAATCGCGAGAATGCTCAAACACGACTTAGAAAGCCACGGCCTAAAAGAAAAAGCTAGTCAAATTTGATCTAAACAGTGGAAAAAAATCCCAAAAAAATTGAGGCGAAGTTATATCGCAAAATTTTGGAAGTAATACCTATTCCGTGTGTTGATGTTGTTATCGTCAGTGGGGGAAAATTTTTACTTACAAAAAGGAAAAACAACCCAGCCAAAGGTAAATGGTTTATCCCCGGGGGAAGGGTTTTTAAAGGAGAAACCCTACATCGGGCTGTTCTTAGAAAAGTCAAAGAAGAAACTGGTCTTAAGAATTTTAGAATTGGCAAACTTCTTGCTGTTAAAGATTTTTTTTCAACCAAGAGCGCTTTCGGTCCCTCTACGCATACTATCGATTCCATTTTTATAGTTCATGCTTCTTCCGAGCAAAAACTCAAGGCCGATAGCCAAAGTTCAGATATGATGTGGTTTTCTAGGGTCGACAAAAAATGGCTAAAATTCGTAAAAGAAATTTTATACCTAGCCAGCTTCGAATAATGTCATGAATTTAAAAAAGAAAAAAATTTTAGTGACTGGAGGCGCTGGATTTTTAGGCCAGCATGTTGTTCGCCGTCTTTTAGAAAAAGGGATTAAGGAGCAAAACATTCTTGTCCCTCGAATAGAAAATTACGACCTCAGGCTTATAGAAAATTGCGAAAAAGTTGTTAAAGGACAAAATTTAGTTATTCACCTTGCTGGACTGACTGGTGGCATAGAATACCATAAACAAAACCCAGCCACGATATTTTACGACAACCTCATGATGGGCATACAACTCATGGAGGCCGCCCGCAAGGCCGAAGTAGAAAAATTTATTACAATCGGCAGCGCTACAGAATATCCCGAAAATGCTCCGCTCCCTTTTAGAGAGAGCGATCTTTGGCGCGGGTTCCCGGAACCCATCCACGCCCCCTACACCGTAGCTAAAAAAATGCTCTTAGTTCAGGCGCAGGCTTATCGGAAACAATATGATTTCAATGCGATTCATCTTTTAATGACCAACATGTATGGTCCCGGCGAAAAATTAGATAGTAGCTTTGTTATACCAAGTTTAATTAGAAGAATCTGGCAAGCCGAAAAAGAAAACCAAAACTTTATAGAAATTTGGGGTACCGGGAAGCCCACTCGAGATTTTCTTTATGTTGGAGACGCGGCGGAAGGAATTATAAAGGCCGCCGAGAGTTATAATAAACCCGAACCAGTTAATATCGGATCCGGTTGGGAAATTTCTATCAAAGAACTGACTGGGATTATAGTTCGTTTAATGAATTTTAAAGGAGAAGTTAGGTTTGACGAAACAAAGCCCGATGGCCAAATGCGGCGAATGATGGATACCACTCGAGCCGAACAAGAATTCGACTTTAAAGCCTCCACCGACTTCGAGGTTGGACTTAAGAAAGCGATAGGCTGGTACATCCCTAAGATAGAAAAACTTTTTCAAAAATAGAGATGGACTTAAAAGACAAAAAAATTCTAATCACTGGCGGCGGAGGATTTCTTGGGTCGCATGTTATCCAGAAATTATTAGAGAAAGGAGTTCCTCAAGAAAATATTTTTGTTCCCCGCCAATCCGAATACGACCTAAGAAAGCTCGAAGACTGTAAAAAGGCGGTTAGTAATCAGCAAATAGTTATTCATCTCGCCGCGAAAGTAGGAGGCATAGGATTCAACCAAGAAAAGCCAGGAGAGCTTTTTTACGACAATATGGTCATGGGAGCTCAAATGATTGAGGCCGCCTATCGCGCCGGCGTCCAAAAGTTTGTAGCTTTAGGAACAGTCTGCGCTTATCCCAAATTCACCTCCACACCCTTTAAAGAAGAAAACCTTTGGAATGACTATCCCGAAGAGACCAATGCTCATTATGGTTTGGCAAAAAAAGCTTTATTGATCCAAGCCCAAGCGTATCGTTCCCAGTATGGTTTTAATGTCATCTTTCTTCTTCCCGTGAACCTCTACGGTTCCGGCGATAGCTTTGACCCCACTCGCTCACACGTTATTCCCGCACTTATCAAAAAAGTTGCTGATGCCATCAAAAATAAGGAAGACTATATTAATGTCTGGGGCACCGGCCAAGCCACTCGTGAATTTTTATATGCTCCCGATGCTGCCGAAGGCATAGTGTTAGCTACCGAAAAATATGACAAGTCTGACCCAGTCAACTTAGGTTCCGGCCAAGAAATTTCAATTAAGAATCTCATTGCTCTTATTTGTCGTTTAATGGGTTTCAAGGGAGAGATTCGTTGGGATATCTCAAAACCAGATGGTCAACCTCGCCGGATGTTAGATACTAGTCGAGCCGAACAAGAATTTGACTTCAAAGCCAAAACTAGCTTCGTAGAAGGTCTTAAAAAAACTATAAAATGGTATCTACAGAACCAAGAAGAATCCTCTGGTTAAATAGTCCCTTCAAGAAACTAGCGCAACGAGCAAAATAGAGATACATTTGTTGCTAT
>JBBUBW010000010.1:0-14540 GCA_038058095.1 Patescibacteria group bacterium
AGTTGGTAGAGCAGCACTTTCGTAAAGTGAAGGTCCGCGGTTCGAATCCGCGAGGCGGCTCTAATGGGGTGAGGCAGAGTCCCGCGAAGCGGGATTGCGATTTCTTCACGAATCGGAGATTCGTGGAAATCGGGAACACACCTTTCGTAAGGGTAAGGTCGGGGGTTCAAATCCTCTCTCCGGCTCAAAAGGGAATTGTTTAAGTGTTGGAGTGTTATAATGTTGGAATGTCTGAAGAAATCAAAGTAGGGAAGTATCGACATTTTAAGGGAAATGAATATGAAGTGATTGGAGTAGCTAAGCATTCGGAAACACTTGAGGAGTTTGTGGTCTATCGCGCACTTTATGGAGGGGGAGAACTTTGGGTGCGACCGAAGGAGATGTTTCTGGAAAAAGTTAATAAAGACGGCAAGTCGGTTTCAAGATTCGAATATTTAGGCGAGTGATTGCCTACGGGTTTTAAATGTTGTAATGTTGGAATAAAGATATGAAAGAAGATTTTAAGGAAAAATTAGAGGAACTTAAAACCGAGGCCCGCCGGTTAAGCGGGCGGCTTTGACCTAGAGACAAAAAAAATCAGGGTCAAGAAACTTGAAGCGCTGATGAGTGACGCGGATTTTTGGGCGGACCGCCAAAAAGCTGACTTAGCTATTAAAGAGCTTGGCGAGTTGAATGATTTAGCCGGAAAATTTAAGGAAGTGGAGGATGGAATTTTAGAACTTGAAAAGGGAATGGTGGACCGATCCTCCTCCGCTAAAGCTACAGAGGACTTTGCAAGTAAATTTTTTGAGATTAAGAGGAAGTTTAGGCAATTGGAATTAACCCAACTTTTTTTGGGAGCATACGATAAACGTGCGGCGATTTTGGGATTTTATCCCGGAGCGGGCGGGGAAGACGCCGGGGATTGGACAAGAATGCTTTTTGAAATGTATGAAAAGTACGCGGGAAGGCAAGGATGGAAGGTAACGGTTTTGGATGATAATCCTAATCGGAGGACTTTGGAAGTTAGGGGGGAATATGCGTATGGATATTTAAAAGGAGAGATGGGGGTGCACCGATTAGTAAGAATGTCTCCGTTTTCGGCAAAACAATTACGCCACACTTCGTTTGCTTTAGTGGAAGTTTTGCCGGATTTGCCGGAAGTAGAGGAATCAAAATTACAAATTCCTGAAAAAGATTTGAAGTTTGAATTTTTCCGATCTTCGGGGCCGGGAGGGCAAAATGTTAATAAAGTGGAAACAGCAGTGCGGGTAGTCCATATTCCAACGGGACTTACAGCTGCGTCGCAAGTGGAGAGGTCGCAAGTTTCTAATCGGGAGAAAGCGGTTAAGGTTTTGAAGGCAAAAATTTTTGATTTGATGCAAAAAAATCAGGTGAAAGAACTGGGGGATTTGCGGACAAAAGTGAAGCCGGAGTGGGGGAATCAGATCCGGTCTTATGTTTTGAATCCATATAAAATGGTCAAGGATCATCGGACAGAGACTGAAACAAGTAATGCGGATGGGGTGTTGGAGGGTGATATTGATATGTTTATTGAAAGTGAGGTAGAATTACTGGGAAGCGATAAACACTAGCACGAAGCTGGTTTTTATTCGCTCTAATTAAATGATTGCTTTTCAGGGTGTTTCAAAAATTTATAACAGCCACTCGGTGGCTTTAGAGGAGGTGAATTTCCAAACAAATCCTGGAGAGTTCGTTTCTTTGGTTGGCCGATCAGGAGCGGGGAAATCAACCGTGATTCGGCTTTTGATAGGGGAAGAAAAGCCCACTAAGGGTAGGGTTTTTTTCGGCCAGTATGAGGTAAATAAATTGATGAATAAGGAGTTGCCGGCCTTTAGGCGACATATCGGAGTGGTGTTTCAGGATTTTCGACTTTTGCCTACAAAGAGTGCTTATGAGAACGTCGCTTTTGCGCTTGAAGTTGCCGGACGACCACAAAGAGAAATTGATGAGTTAGTACCACAGGTTTTAGATATGGTAGGGTTAGGGGACAAGGGAAGAAATTTTCCACACGAACTTTCCGGCGGAGAAAAACAGCGAGTGGCGATTGCGAGAGCGATGGTGCACCGGCCGGAGGTTATTATCGCGGATGAGCCGACCGGGAACCTTGATCCGCTCCATACTACTGAAATTATCAATCTTTTGGTTAAAATTAATGAGTTAGGAACGACTTTACTTTTAGCCACCCATAACAAAGATATTGTTAATGGTTTAGGAAAAAGAGTCGTGACTTTGGATCACGGCCGAGTGATTCGAGATGAGGAGAGGGGGAAATACATCTTAGTCTAGAAAGTAGTAAGTAGAAAATAGAAAGTAGTAAGTAGAAAATAGAAAGTAGAATCAAAGGTTATGATAACAACACTTTCAAGAATTATTCATTTCGGATTTAAGAATTTTTGGCGGAATGGACTTTTATCAACGGCAACAGTGGCGGTGATGTTTTTGGCGCTTTTGGTTTCCTTGGGATTAATCATTTTTAGAGAGGTGACTAGTAGGGCAGTAGTTTCTTTACAGGATAAGATTGATATTGTGGTTTACTTCAACACCAATACTCCAGAGGATCAGATTTTAAATATTAAACAGTCAGTGGAAAGTTTGGCGGAAGTTAAGGGAATTGATTATGTTTCGCGGGTGCAAGCATTGGAGCTTTTTAAATCAAGGCATAAAACGGAACAGTCGATTACTCGGGCGATTAATATTGTAGGAGATAATCCACTCGAGGCGTCATTAAATATCAAGGCGTATAGTCCGGATCAGTACGCTTCGATTGCGACGAGTTTGAATAATCCGGTTTTTAAGGATTTTATCAGCCAAGTGAGTTATGAAAAAAATAAGGTGGCGATTGACCGACTGGTGGCGATTATCGAGGATATTAATCGGGGAGGATTGGCACTGACTATTCTACTAGCGGTGGTGGCTGGACTTATAGTTTTCAACACAATTCGGCTGGCGATTTATTCCAACCGAGATGAGATTGGAATTATGAGAGCGGTGGGCGCTTCAAATGCGTTGGTGCGAGGGCCGTTTATGGTGGATGGAATGGTGGTGGGAATCTTGGCGGCAGTTTTCAGCCTAATTTTAGCTATACCTATAATCAGTTTTCTATCGCCGTATCTTTCGAGATTCATACCAGGACTCAATATTTCCCAGTATTTTTACAGTAATCTGATAACCTTTTTACTTTTGCAAATGGTTTTTGGAATGGCGATTGGAACAGTTTCGAGCTTTTTAGCAGTGAGGAAATATCTGAAAAACTAGGTTATAGGTGACAGGTTGTTGGTGGTAGTGAATCTTAAAATTCAGTTTTTGGGATTGCCTCAAATTTTGCAATAAACTGAGGTTTAATTTTATTTAATGTGACTCCAGAAGGCGGGGTCGGCTTCGCCGTCGAGTTTAAAAATTGCTACGCCGCGGAGTTTGTATTTTTTGGCAAGCTGGATTTTTTGTCGAATGGCTTCAGCGTCAGTGAAGGAGACGAAGCGGGTGATGCTGGTTGAGGAATTTAAACTTTCCGTTGGTATGACATCAGGAGGAGTGGAGGAGACAATCCACCTAAGAGCGGGGGAAACTTCGATTAAAGTGCTGGAGGAATAAATGTAGCTTAATTCTCCGGCGCTGTTGCGGGCGGGCGTCGCGCTTATCCATTCGGCTAAACTCATAGCAGTTGTGTAGTTAACGCTTCTTAAGCGGCGATAGGTGGTTAATCCATTCGCCCAAGTAACTTCGTATTCATATCCGTAAGTTGGAACGCCGAGCATAATTTTTTTTCGGCTGATGGTTTTTATGGCTTCTTTGATGATTTTTTCCGCCCAGTCGGGATCGGAGACGGGAGCGTAAAGTTTGCCGTTGCCTTTTTGGGCGTCAAGTTTTACGTCGATAACTCCCTGGTCATAAGTCATAATGCGGATTTGGTCGCAGTATTTATTTAAAACGGCGTAGTCGTTGGCGTAATTGTTGGGATCGGCAGTTTTAGTGTAGCGGGAATCCGCCGGCATCCTAGTTTCGATAGTGCAGGAGAGGATTTTCCCTACAGGGAGGCGCATCCAAAGGCCTTTTATAAATAAGGAAAAATAAGGATTAGTTTCGGCTTTCTTAGCTTCATAGTCGATATCGATACCATCAAATTTTTCGTCTTTTACCAATTTAGCGATGGCGTCTTCGTGAGCCCGCCTTTTTTTAGTATTGGAAAGAAGTTTATGGATTCCATCGCCGTCAAACCAGGCAATCGAGGGAATAATTTTGACGCCCATATCGCGAGCGGCCGGGAGCCATCCCCGCCAGAGACCTTCGTGAATTTTGAGTTTATCTACCAGAGCGCCGGTTTTAGAATTGACCTCGTACGAAAACGGGCTTATTTCGTGAATCTTTTCGAGATTAAGAGCGACGTCCATAGCGCCGGCGGTTTTTTTCCAAAAAGGGAGCCAGCCGGCGTAGTAAAAAGAAGGCGTGGCGGCGGAAGCGATAAGAGGGGTTAAGAATAAAAAAGTTATAACGAAAATTTTGACGGATTTTTTTATCATATAAAAGTTGATAGTTTTAATGGGTGTGTGAAAATAAGGCGGTCGTATTTGAACTTTACCTCTATACCTAAAATCCCGCAAGCTATACCTAGGGCGTTTTTTGTGTTATGGTGCTTAAAATGAATCGATCTTCAGGTTTCTACAATCTTGGTATCGCGCCCAATATTTTGGGGATACTGGACAGGTTTGGTTTTAAAGAACCCACGCCAATTCAGGAAAAATCTATTCCTTCAGCGATTGAGGGGAAGGATCTTATTGGTATCGCGCAGACCGGCACCGGAAAGACGCTGGCTTTTGGAATTCCTATGATCCAGAGTGTGCTAAAAGGGAATAAAGGATTGGTGGTTTTGCCGACCAGAGAACTGGCGCTTCAAGTTGAGGAGGTAATTCGTAAAATCGGCGGACCACTTAATATTAGAACCGCGGTTTTAATCGGCGGCGAATCAATTGGCCGGCAGATTCAGACGCTCCGGAGGAATCCGCAGATTATCATAGGGACTCCGGGCAGGATTATCGACCATCTAGACCAAAGAACTCTTACGCTTGGAGCGATTTCGGTTTTGGTGCTTGATGAAGCGGATAGGATGCTCGATATGGGTTTTGCGCCTCAACTCAAGCGTATTTTACAAGTGGTGCCAAAGGAGAGGCAGACGTTACTTTTTTCCGCGACAATGCCGGAGAATATCGTATCTATTGCTAGGGCTCATATGAAATTTCCAACCCGCGTTGAGATTGCGCCGTCGGGTACGGCGGCCGCTAAAGTGACACAAGAACTTTTTTTCGTTCATAAAAATGACAAATCGCGACTGCTTGAAAAAATTTTAGGGGAGTATAGGGGTTCGGTGCTTATTTTTTCCCGAACAAAATTTGGCGCGAAAAGAATCGCGACGAGTATCCGCGCCTTGGGGTACACCGCGGCGGAGATTCATTCCAATCGTTCTTTGGGTCAACGTAAGGAGGCGCTTGAAGGATTTCGGAATGGACGGTATCGGATTTTGGTTGCGACCGATATTGCCGCGCGAGGTATAGATGTTAAGGGAATTGAGCTAGTGCTTAACTACGACCTTCCTCAAGGTCCGGAGGATTATGTGCATCGAATTGGCCGAACAGGACGAATGGGCGGAATGGGCCACGCGATTTCTTTTGCCACGCCAGACCAGAAGGGCGACGTGAAAACAATTGAGCGTTTAATTAGAAAAACTTTGCCACTTTCGGTTTTGCCAAAGCTTCCGCCGGCGAAGATGTTGCCGCCCGAGCCGTTTCGGCCAGAATTTAGATCTAGATTCCCAAGACGTTCCCAAGGAGGCAAGCCTTCTTTTCGGCCGCGCCGTTTCGGAGGATACAATCGGCGCTAAAGAGAGTTCAACTTCAATTTATTCTTTCCGGCGGGAGCGAGTGCGCGCGATGTCGGTTAAATATTGTTTTCGCAGACGGACGCTTTCTGGAGTGATTTCTAGGTATTCATCATTAGCCATAATTTCTAAACCGCGTTCGATTGTAAGTTTAAATGGAGGTATAAGTTCGAGGGCTTCATCGGCCCGAGAGGAGCGGGTGTTGGTGAGCTGTTTGCCTTTAGTGGGATTAACTTCCATGTCATCGCCTTTTGCGGTGTTGCCGATGACCATACCTTCATAAACTTCGGTTGATGGGCCGATGTAAAGTGTGCCTCGATCTTGCAAGTTCCAAAGAGAATAGCCCAAAGCTTTTCCGCTTATCATTGAAATCATTGAACCGACGGTTCGTTTTCTGATTTCTCCGGCATAGGGTTTGAAGCCGATAACGCGCGAAGAGAGAATGCCTTCGCCGCGGGTATCAACAATAAACTGGTTGCGGTATCCCAAGAGTCCGCGAGTGGGACCTTCAAATTCGAGGCGAAGAATAGTATCTCGGTGAATTACATTTTTGAGCACGAAGCCACGACTGCCGAGACGTTCAATGACTGTGCCTTGATATTCTTGGTGAATATCGACGAAGACCTCTTCGAAGGGTTCATTTTTAACTCCGTTTACTTCGCGAATAATAACTTGAGGTTGGGAAACTTGGACTTCGTATCCGGTGCGGCGCATATTTTCAAGCAGAATGGCGATATGGAGTTCGCCTCGGCCAAAAACTCGAAAATTTTCCGGAGAAGAGAATTCAACCCGTAATCCAACATTGACTTCGAGTTCTCGTTCGAGATATTCGCGTAATTGGCGCGAGGTAACGAATTTTCCCTCACGTCCCGCAAAAGGAGAATTGTTGACTAAGAAATTAAGAGCGATAGTAGCCTCGTCGATAGCGATAGCCGGGAGAGCTTCAATTTCAGGATTTAAAACAACAGTTTCGCCTATATCGATATCGGGGAGGCCGGCGATTAAAACAATGTCGCCAGCGATTGCTTCTTTAACTTCTATTTTTTCTAAACCTTTAAATGTGGAAATTCTAGTAATTTTGCCGGGACGAGTTTCTCCATTCGGTTTTTTTATAAAAATATTGTCGCCGGATTTTATTGAGCCCTCATAAATTCTAGCCACGCCTAAGCGTCCCAAAAAATTGTCGTAGCCGAGATTGAAGGGTTGAAGGCGAAGCGGTTTTTGAATCAAAGCATCGGATGAGGCCGAGGGGATGTGGGCGAGGATAGTATCCAAAAGGGGAGTGAGATCTTTGGAGTCGTCGGCGAGGTGGATTTTAGCGATACCTTGGCGGCCAATCGAATAAACTATCGGGAAGTCAGCTTGTGCTTCACTCGCTCCGAGTTCCAAAAAAAGTTCCAGGACTTGTTCTTCGGTACGGGCGGGGTCGGCGGCGGGTTTATCGATTTTATTAATAACGACAATTGGTTTTATACCCAGTTCGAGAGATTTTTTAAGGACGAAACGGGTTTGGGGCATAGGGCCTTCTTGAGCATCAACAATCAATAAAACTGAATCAATAGAACGAAGAACACGCTCAACCTCTGAACCGAAGTCGGCGTGACCGGGAGTGTCGACGATATTAATTTTGGTGTCTTTGTAAAAAATAGCGGCGTTTTTGGAGTAGATGGTGATGCCTCTTTCTAACTCCAATGAGTTTGAATCCATCGAAACGCCTTCCTTGGCAACACCGGTTTGGCGCATTAAAGCATCGGTTAGGGTGGTCTTGCCGTGGTCAACGTGGGCGATGATGGCGATGTTTCTGATTTCCATATCTTTAATATAAAAAATGGCCTTCTCGGCCAGAGATGGTTTGTATATTACAGTAATATTTGAGTTTTGGCAAATAAGCAGAATTTGGCTCAGTGAGTCTAAATGGGTAAATGCAGTAGATAGATTATTTTAAAAAGAGCACCGGGGGCGTGATATAATTCTAATATGAAAGACGAGTGGCAATCTCTGCCTTTTTTGTCTAGCGAAGAAGCCAGCAGGAGGCTAAGCATTGAGGGATATAACGAACTTCCGGGTTCAAAACGGAGCGGTGTTTTGGGTTTGGCGAAAAAGGTGGTTATGGAGCCAATGTTTCTGTTGCTTATTTCGGCCGGAGTTATTTATCTTTTTTTAGGAGACAAGAGAGAGGCGTTGCTCTTGATCGGTTCAATCGGGGTTATTATGGCGATTGAATTTGTTCAAGAGCGAAAAACAGAGCGCGCTTTGGATGCGCTGCGCGAGCTTTCAAGTCCGAGAGCTTCGGTGATAAGGGATGGTGAAAAAAATAAAATTCCGAGCCGCGAAGTTGTAAGAGGCGATTTGATTGAGTTGTCGGAGGGTGACCGAGTTCCGGCGGACGGAGCGGTTTTGTTTTCTACTAATCTTGCCGCCAATGAGTCTTTGCTCACCGGAGAATCGGTTCCGGTTGGAAAAAATGTTTGGGATCACAAGCAATTGCCGAGCCGGCCGGGAGGAGACAATTTGCCGTTTGTCTTTTCGGGAACTTTAATAACAAGGGGTCGCGGCTACGCTTTGACACAAGCGGTTGGTTTACAAACTGAGATGGGAAAAATCGGCAAGTCTCTTCAATCTTTGGAGCCGGAACAAACTTTACTCAAAAAGGAGATTTCGTCGTTTGTAAAGAAATTTGCTGTCTATGGCTTTTTCTTGTGTTTTTTAGTGTTTCTGGCTTATGGGCTAATTAATCGAGATTGGCTCCAAGGGATGCTTTCGGGTTTGTCTTTGGCGATGTCTTTGTTGCCGGAGGAATTCCCGGTGATTCTTACGGTTTTTTTGGCGCTTGGGGCTTGGCGGTTGTCTCATAAACATGTGCTTATAAGAAAAATGCCGGCTCTCGAGACCTTGGGAGCGATTACTGTTTTGTGCGTGGATAAAACAGGAACGTTGACTTTAAACCAAATGACGGTTGGTGCGGTAAGTGTTGGCAAGAAATTATTCGAGGGCGGGACAGGGTTATTGTCGGAAGATTTTCATGAGACTGTTGAGTTTGCTTTGTTGGCTAGCCATAAAGACCCTTTCGATCCAATGGAGCAGGCGATTGTCGAGTTTGGAAGCGGAGCACTTAAGGAAACGGAGCACTTGCATGATAATTGGAGGCTGGTTCATCAATATCCTCTTTCCGGAAAATTGTTGGCGATGTCGCAGGTATGGTCATCTCCAGAAGGGAAAGATTTTGTGGTTGCGGCTAAAGGTGCGCCGGAAGCGGTGCTTGATATCTGCCATGTTTCTAAGCAAAAACAAAGAGAGATAATGATGGAAGTGGAAAGAATGGCCGAAGGCGGTTTGCGTATTTTGGGAGTGGCTAAAGCTAGCTTTCGGAAAAAAGAATTGCCGACAAAACAACACGACATAGAATTTGATTTTTTAGGTCTTATTGGTTTATTGGATCCTGTTAGGCAAGAAGTTCCGGCCGCGGTTCGGGAGTGTTTGGACGCCGGGATTCGCCTTATTATGATGACGGGGGATTATTCAAATACAGCTCGAAAGATTGCCGGTCAGATAGGTTTAAGCGCTGATGATATTATTACCGGCGATGAACTGGATAGTTTGTCTGATTTAGAATTTGGGGAACGTTTGAAGACGGCAAGTGTTTTTGCCAGAGTGGTGCCGGAGCAAAAATTGCGAATTGTTCAGACGCTGAAGGCGAATGGCGAAATAGTGGGAATGACCGGTGATGGGGTAAATGACGCTCCTGCTTTAATGGCGGCTCATGTCGGGATTGCCATGGGTAAGAGGGGGACGGATGTAGCCAGAGAAGCTTCTTCGATCGTGTTAGTCGGAGATGATTTTGGTTCGATTGTGGAGGCGATAAAGAATGGGCGGAAAATTTATGCCAATATAAAAAAAGCCGTAACTTTTGTGGTGGCGGTTCATGTCCCGATTGCCGGTTTAGTGCTCTTGCCAATTCTTTTGAACTGGCCGCCTCTTCTTCTGCCGATACATATTGTTTTTTTGGAATTAATAGTCGATCCGGCGTGTTCCGTTGTATTTGAAGCCGAGCCGCTTGAGCCAAACGCGATGAAAAAACCTCCGAGAAAGGTTTCGGAAAAGTTGTTCAATAAGCAAATTTTTAAATATGGCCTCCTGCAAGGCGCGGGCATATTTTCCGCGGTTTTATTGCTATATTTTTACACGCTGCGATTAGGGAATTTTGAGGAATCACGCGCTGTAACATTTTTAAGTCTTGTGGTGGCGATGGTGTGTTTGATTTTTGTGAACCGTTCCTGGTCGAGCGGGGTAGTCGAGATTTTTAAGAATAAAAATAAGTCATTCAGGTATATGTTAGCGGGTATAGCGATACTTCTCATCGCGATTTTGGCGGTGCCGGCAATTCGTGACGCTTTTCACTTTGACGCGCCTCACTTTTTAGATTTAATGTTAGCTGGCGGAGTGGGGGCGTTTAGCATATTATGGTTTGAGATTTTTAAGTTGTCGAAGCGGTCATTGAGTTTTGAGAAATAAAGTAATGTTCTTGTAATTGTTTTTTAGCTTTGTTTTTATAATTCCGCCCATTATTCCATGTCGGCGAATTGAAGGCTGTAAAGTTTTCGGTAAGTGGGACTGATTTCGAGAAGTTTCTCATGAGCGCCAACAGCTTCAATTTGATTGTTTTTAAAGACCACAATTCGGTTGGCGTGAATAACGGTCGAGAGCCGGTGGGCGATGATGATTGAGGTGCGATTTTTAATGAGGGCGTCAGTAGCTTGAGCTATTAAGCGTTCGCTTTCCGTGTCGAGACTGCTGGTGGCTTCATCTAGGATTAAGATTTTGGGATCTCTTAAAACGGCGCGCGCGATGCCAATTCTCTGGCGTTCGCCGCCGGATAATTTAATACCCCTTTCCCCGACGATGGTTTTGTAGCCATGCTCGAGTTTGAGAATGAAGTCGTGCGCAAGGGCGGTCTTGGCGGCGTTGATGATTTGAGATTTGGTGACCTCGGGACTGCCGTAAGAAATGTTTTCTGCCACAGTTCGCGAGAAAAGATCGACTTCTTGAGGGACAACGGCGATTTGAGCGCGAAGACTATCTTGGGTAATGGTTTTTATATCCGCGCCGTCAAAAAGGATTTGCCCTTTTTGCGGATCAAAAGAACGTAACAGCAAATTAATAAAAGTAGTTTTACCGCTGCCAGAACGGCCTACTAGAGCAAGAGTAGACCCGGCGGGGATGACGAGCTGGATATTTTTGAGAGCCCACTGGCTGTCTTTGTGATAGCTAAACCAGACGTTTTTGAATTCGATTTGGTTTTTTAAGGGAGGCAAGCTTGGCGCGTCTGGAATATCCACGACATTAACTGGTTCGTCTAAGATAGTGAACATTCTTTCGACGCGGGTGATATTTCGGCGTAATCGGGGAAAGGTGTTGGAAAGCTGAGAGAGCGGCTGGTAGGCCATATTTTGCAGTGTGACATATAAAACAAATTCACCAATAGTGGCGCGGCCAGCTAGAACAAACCAGCCACTTAAGACTAAAACTGACACTCGGCCGATAGTTGAGATGACGGTTTGGATGTTTTCAATAACAGCCCAGAGCCGTTCGGCGCTGTATTGGATTTCGCGGGCTTGGCTTAGGAGCTGGTCTTTGTGTTCGGTTTCAGCCGCTTCTTGGGAAAATTTTTTGACGGTCAAAACATTGCCGGCAATGTCGTAAGATTCTTTTGAAAGTTCTTCAAACGCGTCGTTGGCGCGCTGCTCTATTTCGTAAATGCGCCGGGATAACTGGCGGGTGACTAATAGATAAATAGGAAAAGGGATGAGTATGGCTAAAGCAATCCAGACGTTTTTGTAGAGGAGGACGCTAAAAGTTCCGAGGAATACCACAAGCGGCGGCAGAAGATTTTGGCCGATGATGTCGTTTAATATGGCGTAGATGGCAATTCCTCCGCGTTCGATGCGTCCGATAATTTGGCCGCTACTCGAGGAGTGGTGGAAAAGAGCGTGGAGTTCAAGATATTTTGAAAATGAAGCCGAGCGGAGCCGGTCCTCAATTTTTGTGACCAGTTTGAAGAGGTGATAATTGTAACTGGATTGGAGTGAACTGCTCGTAATGGTGGCGATAAGAATTCCTATCGCCGAATAAACTAAAATATCGAATGGCAACGATCCGCCGTTTTTAATGTAATTTGTGAGGGAATCTATTATGACTTTAATAATAAACGGAACGGAGATGTTGGCGCTTTGGGAAAGTGCAATAAGAACAACCAGAAGAAGCGCCTTTTTCTTGTGGTTTTTGAGTAGCAATAAAACTCTTCTTAGAGCGGATGGTCTTTTCGGAGGCATGTGCGTGGTTCGTATTTAAATAATAATTACACCCGACTAATTTGGATTGGATTCAATACCTATATATTATATTCCCCCCTAGCGATTAGTCGAAAATGTTTACGAGGTGTTGGTCGATGTCGCGCTGAGGCATATCATATAAATACTCGTTGTTATCATGCAGTTTGGTTGCGAGCGCTACACCCACAAAGCGCCAGTGCCACGGTTCAAACTGATAGTAGGAATTAGTTAGGGGATAAGAAATGACATATCCAAACCTGTAGGCGTTTTCTTCGAGCCATTTATAAGCCGTGGTTTTGCTAAAACCGCTGAGAGGCACCTTAAGTTCCGGTGTGGTGAAATCAATTGCGGTGCCGAGCTGATGTTCAGAGTATCCCTGATCGGCGGAAAATTGATTGGCGCTGCCGGCGCCGTAAGTAACCTTATAGCCAGTTTTTACAGAAGCTTGATCTCCAAACGAACGATAAGCTGAAACCACTTCGAGTGTGATGCTATCTTGTTTCGCTGACTCCATCATTTTTTTGAAGAACGACAAAGCGTCGGCGTGGATTTGTTCAAGCTCGCCTTTTTTATAGAGATACTCGTCAGGAATAACTCCGAGTTTAGATGGGATGTAGTGTTCGCTTAAGAAATAAACTTTTGAGTATTTTTTCAGAAGTTCCGGATCGGTTTGGCTTAATTTTTTGAGGACGCCAACGGTTCCAGAGAGCTGGCCCACCATTCCCGAGAGGCCGCTAATCTGACCTTCGAAAAGGGTATTTTTGCTTTGCTCGTTTAAGAGCGCTTCGGTAAGATCGGATTTTTCTTTTTCAACGA
The DNA here is from genome assembly GCA_038058095.1 of Patescibacteria group bacterium. Taxonomy (GTDB): domain Bacteria; phylum Patescibacteriota; class Minisyncoccia; order UBA6257; family 2-01-FULL-56-20; genus VMFW01. The sequence continues at coordinate 13,018 of JBBUBW010000010.1, forward strand.
GAGATAAGTTTTTGTCAGTAATTGAAAGCCGTAATTCGCTCCCGGCGAGTTTCGCTTTTAGAGATTGATTAATAAAATTTAGTTCCCAAAATCGATATCCACCGTATCCCAAAATCCCGATTAGGAGGAGTATGCCTACCGTTATCGAAAAAGCTTTTTTTGATTGTTCGGTATCCACGATATTAATTCTAGCATATTGCTACTTTGGAGTTTTGTTTCGGGCAGCGCCTAATTTTATAGTAAGAATTAACGCGAGGCTGGCTAATAATATGTAGGTTGGGAAAGAAAGCAAGACGAAGTTTAGTTTTCCTACGGCGAGCATAGCGAAGAAGCCGGCTAGGCCAGTTAGGATCCATGCGCTCATCGGTTCTGTGGAGGGATTTTCTCGGGTTTTGATGATTGTTAGAACGACGCCTAAGGCATCAATAAAGATAACAATAAATAATGCGACTATCGGTTCTTTCGTAAAATACCAAAGAACTAGACTGAGCCCGGCGCCGATTAAGGCGAGAATATCTCTTTTTAATAATCCGCCAATGCCGTACTTTATCGCGAGGAGAAATATGAATAGGTCGCCGAAAGTTTGAACTCCGGCTAGCCACAAGGAATCTGACGCTCCTTTTGCCAGTTGGGAGAAAAAAGAAATTCCGCCGAGGATTGACCAAATTAACCAGGACGCGCGTTCGGGTTTTGTTTCGTGTTTAAAAATTCCTTTTATATAAGGAAGAAAGGATAGGAGAATAAAAATTCCTGAAAGATAGCCGGCGATTTCGGTCATAGTTTTATTTTACCACGATATACTCGTGGAGTGTTTTAGTTTTAAAATGGTAAGGGCCCGGAGACAGTTGTTCCGGGCCCAAGATGGTTTGAAGAGGTGCGATGCTGAGATTGAGGTCAGGTTCCAGCGTGTTCTTGATAAGCGCGCTCTTCTCGGACTGCTTTGGAGAGATTTTCCCGGTAGGGATTATTACTTTTTTCTGCAATCTCTGCGATCAACTCAAGAGCAGCTTCTGTGTCTCTGGGCCAGGCCACCTCAAGAGCAACCGCTTCATCTCCCAATTCAGGAAGACCAGAGATTGAGATGATGAAGACTCCTACACGGACGGCTCCGCCCCATTCGTCCTTAAGCTGGTTGCGACTTTCCCAGCTTGATGAGTGTTCTGGATGTTGAGCCAGACGAAGTGCTTTTTCTTGAGAAAGACGAGCGTACTTCTCCGCTCTCTCTACGGGTACTTGGCCGATTGGGACCACTGCGAGAGGTAGTCCAGTCTTGTGGTCGGCGACGCAGAGGTACATTCCGCTTTTCTCCTGCCACCCGCTTTGCGCGCCAAAGAGTTTCAACGCAACATGGAGTACCATTTTTGCGTCGCTGGCGAGCATCTCGATTAGATCGAGATCGGGAGTAGTGACGAACTGGGGTTCCGTAATCTGTTTTTGCTTAGCGTCTTGTGTCAAGCTTCACCTCCTTCTGCCTTTTGGCGACTATAATATTATCAGATTTTTTAAAAAAGTCAAATGATTTT
>JBBUBW010000011.1:0-15778 GCA_038058095.1 Patescibacteria group bacterium
TCTTCAAATTTATGGACATTTTGTCGATAATATGGTATTAAACAGGAATGAATCTATTTAATTTCGAATTTAACTTCACTGGGCTTAATATAAGAAATATATTTCGAAGAAAGCAGAAACTTGGGAAAAATAACGCCTATATTCTTTTTATTGATGACGAAACATTTCCTGTCGTCGAAAATTTAGTGAAGGCTGGGTGGTCAGCAAGAAGAATAAAGGATATTAAAAATATTCAAGACGAAGAAGTCTCCCGGGCCCACGTCATATTTGTCGATTACAAAGGGGTAGGGAGAAATATTTCTGAACAGGATCAAGGTATCGGTGTAATTAAAGCTATTAAAGCCGCCTACGGAGACTCAAAACGAGTTGTTCTCTATTCTGGGTATGCAAGATTTGATCTATCAATGGATATGCGAAAGGCAGACAATCAGCTTCCTAAAAATTCTGATACTTATGAATTTATCTCTATGATCGAGTCGGAATTAAAGAAAATAAAGTGATTTATTTGCAGAAAAAAAATAACAGAGGAGAAATTATTTTTTCGAGTCTTCCTCGCGATTTTTCTTCAAGTAATTATCAGCCACGAGAATTTAAGTTAGGAAATGGAACTTTGGTTTTATTTACTGACGATTTACTTTTACTGAAAAGAGCAAAAATATTGAGAAAAGTTGAGGAAATTTGTTCGCCAGCATTAGAATTTATTCAGGAATACTTTATACAGCAAATAAAGGCTCATTCCCATACTTTGAAGAAGTTGCAAGGACAGTTAAAGCAAAAGTCCGAAGCGCTTGTTGAAAACCCAATGCTTGCTGCCCAAGTGGACTATTCGCACCAGAGGAATATAGTTGCCGATAAAATTAAGAAAAATCCAGAAGCCGCAGCTGATGTTTTTATATACCTACAGAAGAGGATTTTTGAAGTAGAGGCTCACATATCTAGCTTTGAAATTTTGCATATGGGGGAGGAGCTTCAGCTTGATGTTCGCCCACATAATATTAGGCGCTTAATTTTGAATATCCTCCATGCTTTTCAAGATAGATTCGACGAATATCATGTTCGCCGTACTTTTAAATTTGAAGACGATATGGCTGAAAGTAAAAAAATTAGATTAGATTATAAAATAATTAATACCGCTTTCTATAACTTTTTTGATAATGCAGTTAAGTACGTTAAACCTTATTCCGAAATGGTATTTTGTTTTGATGTGGATGAAGGGAATTATTTTAAGCTTAGAGTTAAAATGAAAAGTTTAAGGATAGAAAAAGATGAAATTCAAAGGCTTTGGGAGCTTGGGTATAGGGGGAAAAATGCAAAGCAAATAGATGGGTCGGGTGTAGGTATGTACGTAATTAAAAAAGCCCTAAGAATGAATTCCTTTGATATGCAAATTCAACCCGACTATAGTGTTATGGAGATCTACGAGGACTCACAAAATATCTCGAATGAGTTCGTTATTTCGGGGTGTTTATAGAAAAGTTTATGGTTAAAGTAAAAATTTGCGGGGTGAATAACAGGGATAGGTAAATTAGAGATGTTATTTAGGTTTTCCGCAGGCGTTTGACAAACTAGTTTGTTGGGCATAACATAATAGGCGATATGATCACTGCTCCTGCCTTCGGGCAAGGGCAGTTTTGTTTTATGATATAATACACAAAATGAACAACGAGAGGGTGTGTATTTATATAGACGGCAGCAATTTTTACGGTTACCTTAAGGATGAAGAGGTTTCTTTTCCAAAAGGAGTAAGTTTTAATTTTAGAAAATTCGCTGATTTTTTGGTAAATGATAGAAATTGTATATCGAAGCGATACTATACCGGTATATTCAGGAATATCGACGGAACTTCAAAAAGTATTGGGCTCGTGAAGGGGCAACAAAAATTTCTCTCTAAACTTGAAAGCCACGACGGATTTACAATAAAACGTGGCCGTATTTTGTATGATAGCGGTCGTATTCGAGAAAAAGGCACTGACGTAAAGATAGCCGCTGATTTAATAATCGGAGCAGTGGACGACATCTACGACACTGCGATTTTAGTAAGCTCGGACACCGATTTAATTCCCGCAATTCAATACGTTAAATATCGAAAGAAAAAATTGGAGTATGTTGGATTTTCTCATGCTCCCTCATTTGGAATACAAAAATACGCTAGTTTTACAAGGTTGTTACTGCCTTCGGATATAGAAAAATTTAGAGTTGAGCGAGTTGGGTAAAACTATGGTTAAAGTAAAAATTTGCGGGATAAAAATAAATTAATTATGTCTTTCGAAAATCCGCCTCAAAAAATAAAACCTCATTTCGGGCACTCGTTTGAGATTGCAAGATTTGAAGAAGGCGATAGTATTCCGGTTGGAGGAGAAAGTAGGTTTTCGACGGAAACGAATATTAAAATTACCGGCGATTTTGAAAAATTCGAGAAGTTTTTTGGGGAAATGGAAGAAGTTGCCGGGAAGTATGATTTGAATAAACTGAAAGAGTGGCTTGCTTCTCAAGGCCTCGATGTAGATGAAAAAATGTTTGCGAATTTACTTGCGTTCACGAAAAAATTTGAGACTCGATATCCAACAAACCCTCAAGCAGAGGAAACTAGGCGAAAACTTTATGCGGAAAAAGGCGAGGGTTTAAAATTGAGTGATATTTTTGAAGCCAATAGCCCCGAGTGTGCTGAAATTGCCGCGCTAGCTCAAGCTTATCTTCAGCGCGAGGACATTCCTTCGTCATATTTTAGCGGAGATGTGCTATGGGATAAAGATCAGGAGTTTTCCGAAGAGCATAGTTTTATTGTTATTAGATTAGGCGATAAAACATACCTTTACGACCCGATGAATCCAACTGACACAACGCAGGGTAATTTTCCGAGTTTGTACACGACCAAAGCAAATTTCGATGAGGAAATGGCGAAAGGCGAAAAACGTTTTGTTGCCGCCCAAAACATTCTTAGCAAGAAAGAAGCTTTTTATGGAGCAAACGACGGCACGAATGTTTATCCGGAAAAACATATAGCTGGATAGTAGCTTTGAATAATTTGATTATGGTTAAAGTAAAAATTTGCGGGATAACAAACACAGAAGACGCGCTCGCGGCAATATCATTTGGGGCTGATGCTTTGGGTTTTTTAGTGGGCAAAGTTCACTTTTCGACTGGGTTTTTTATTTCGCCGGAAAAAGCCGCGGAGATTATCGCTAAACTTCCGCCTTTTTATTCGAGTGTTTTAGTGACTCATTTATCCAAGCCAAAAGAGGTGATTAACTTGGCAAAAATTTCTAACGTAACCACCGCTCACTTGCACGGATCAACTCCAGAAGAATTAGTTGAGATAAAGACGCAACTTCCATATCTAAAAATCTGTAAAGTGGTTAATGTGTTTGACGAGAAAGCGATCGCGGAAGCTAAAGCGTTTGAGGGTTTTGCGGATGGAATAACGCTCGACTCAGGAAATAGGGAGACGGGGCAGATTGGCGGAACCGGAAAAACGCATGATTGGAACATAAGCCGTAGGATAGTGGAGTCAGTATCTTTACCGGTGATTCTCGCGGGCGGGTTGAATCCTGATAATGTTATTGAAGCTATCAAAAAAGTTAGGCCGTATGCCGTTGATGTAAATTTTGGAGTGAGTAATAGCGATGGCACAAAGAATCACGAGAAAATGAAGCTTTTCATTGAAAGAGTGAAGTTGCAATAAGTAGGGGTAATATGCGCGTGATGTCGCGTAGAAGGACCGAGATGTGTATAATTTACTGATATGATATCTAGTAACTACAATTATGTTGAGGTGGTCGCTTCCGCTCTTATTGTAAATAAGGACAAGAAGATTCTCCTCATAAAATCTCACAAATGGGGCGACGCATATCTTCTTCCCGGTGGTCACGTAGAAATCAACGAAACTATCTTTGAAGCAGCTAAGCGAGAGGGGAAAGAAGAAACTGGACTTAAATTAAAACCACTTTATTGCGTTAATATTGGAGAACTCATTAACGACCCAGAATTTCATCGCAAAGCGCATTTAATTTACTTTCATGTTGTCTGCGAGGCGCTGACAGAAAATGTCCAACTCGATAACAAAGAGTTGAATGATTTTATATGGATTGAACCGGAAAAGGCTTTCAACCTAAAAAATTTGAGAGCCCAAAGTACAATAAAAAATTACTTAAGTGGTATCAAGATAAATCTTGGAAGTCAGGTTTTTGGAAATTAAATCCTAAACGAGATGAGTTGTTGATTTTTTTAAGTCGCCCGTAAGCGATACTCGTGAAGCTTTGATTTTTGCGTTCTTTAAAGTATAGTTCTTATCTGAACAAAAAAATGAACGAGACTATGAAAACCGTCAACGTGATGCTGGGTGGCAATGTGATTATCCGGTTTAATAAGGTTTCTTTTGAGTACGGGAAAAAGCCAATTATAACGCAGGCGGATTTTTCGGTGAGGGAAGGATCGAAGATTACGCTGATGGGGCAAAATGGTGCGGGGAAAAGCACGATTTTCCGTTTGATTGCCGGGGATTTGAAGCCGGAGATTGGGGCGATTTCGGTGACGAAGGGGCTCACGATGGCGACGGCGAGACAGGTGATTGGGCGAGACGAAGCCGAGCTTACGGTTCGGGAATTTTTTGAAAAAGCGTTTCCGCGCAAGGTTTACGACATTGAACCGAGGATTGATAAGATTTTAGACGTGGTGCATCTGTCCGTGCCGCAAGATAAAGTTTTGAAAGATTTATCCGGCGGGCAACAGGCAAGAGTGCTCTTGGCGCAAGCGCTGATTCAGAATCCGGATATTCTTTTGCTGGATGAGCCGACGAATAATTTAGACAAGCAGGGGATAGAGCACCTCACGCAATTTTTGATTGATTATAAAAAAACCTGTATTGTGATTTCTCATGACGCCGACTTTTTGAATTCATTTACGCACGGCGTTTTATATTTGGATGTTTTCACGCACAAAATAGAACAGTACACCGGGGACTACTTCGCGGTGGTGGGGGAGATAAAAGCTAGGCTCGAACGGGAAAGGATGAAAAACGTGCGGCTCGAGAAAGACATCGCGCATCGGAAGGAGCAGGCGGGATTTTTTGTGCAGAAGGGCGGACACATGCGGGATGTGGCCCGTAAGATGAATGAAAAAATCGAGAAGCTGGAGGAAGATATTGTGGAGGTGAGGCGGGAGGATAAGGCGATCAGGAATTTCGCGATTCATTGCCAGAAGGATTTAGTCGGGCAGATTTTGGAATTAAAATCAGTCTCGATTATGAATTTAAAAACTCACAAGCCGGTTGTCAAAAAAGTGAACGTGGTTTTGAAAAGAAAAGAGCGTTTGCTTTTGGCTGGGCCCAACGGTATTGGTAAGACGACGCTTTTGGAAAAACTGGCGAGCGGACACGCTAAAGGAGAACACGTGACGCCGGGGATTCATATCGGGTATTACCGACAGGATTTTTCGACGTTAGATTTTGAAGAGACGGTGTATAGGACTTTGGCGGACGCGATGAAAGAAGGAACCGACCAAGAACTTCGTTCTTGCGCCGCGGGTTTTATGTTGGATTCGGAAATTTTGAAAGCCAGGATTGGCTCGCTCTCGGAAGGGCAAAAAGGATTGGTGGCTTTCGCGAAACTTTCTCTCGAGCGGCCGGGCTTGCTGATTCTTGACGAACCCACTAACCACATCAACTTCCGACACATTCCCGTGATTGCCAACGCGCTTGATCGTTACGATGGCGCGATGATTTTGGTGAGCCACGTGCCGGATTTTGTGAAACAAATTAAAATTGATTATGTTTTGGATTTGGGTGAATTATAAAAATGGAAACGCCGTGAGATCTTTTGGGAGTCTCACGGCGCTGGGTTATGAGGATGAACACTTCTAGCTCTGGCGAGCTTCCTCTATAAGCTCTTTTGCTCGGATAGTTAGCCGTTCTGCGAGTTCCTTAAACCAGAAGTCGCAAGGGCCAGCCGCTCCTTGGTTAAGAGAGTTAGCAACCTCGAGTAGCGTGTCAGCTACTACTAGGTTTTGCTCCGATTTATTCATGGCAATTACCTCCTGCGTGTTTTTTTGTAGTTCTAGTTTGGGATGGTAGATTAGTTGTGTAGAAAAGTCAATCCGCTATCGAATCGTGGCGGACGATTTTCCACCCCGCTTAATTTAGTGCTACCATGTAGATTCATGTTGATTGATGATATAAAAATCAAAGTTAAAGCTGGTCACGGGGGAAGGGGCGCGGTGGCTTTTAACAAAAATATGATGAGCTTAGGGCCGGTCGGCGGAACCGGAGGCAAAGGAGCCAGCATTTACGCCGAGGGTGTTTCTGATTTGAGTTCTCTTAATCAGTTTCGGTTTAAAAAGGATTTTGAGGCGGAAAATGGCCAAGAGGGACGAGATCAGTTTCGAGACGGACACGACGGAGAGGATTTGGTTTTTAAGGTGCCGGTGGGAACGGTGGTCCACCGCATAAGAAATAACTCACCCCAAAGCTCCTCCGGGGCGGGAGAGATTTCTAACGCGGCAGGTAATCTTTCGAATGGTGATGTTTTTGAGATCACGAAAGTCGGCGAGCGATTATTAATCGCGAAAGGCGGGAATGGAGGGAAGGGAAATTTTCATTTTCGATCTTCTACAAACACAAGCCCAAAACAATTCCAACTTGGTCTTCCCGGAGAAGAGTTTGAAATTCGAATGGAGTTGAAACTTATCGCCGATATTGGTTTTATCGGCCTGCCGAACGCGGGAAAGTCGAGTTTACTAAACGAACTGACTAACGCTAAAAGCAAAGTTGCCAACTATCCTTTTACCACACTTGAACCAAATCTCGGAACATACTTTGAGCTTATTTTGGCGGACATCCCGGGTTTAATCGAAGGTTCTTCGGCCGGCAAAGGATTGGGTATTAAATTTTTGCGCCATATAGAACGGACGAAAATTATTTTTCATTTAATCTCGGCTGAGTCCGAAGCGCCTGCGGAGGATTATAAAATTATAAGAAAAGAGCTGGGCGATTATAGCAAGGATTTAATCAAAAAACCGGAATATCTTTTCCTTTCAAAAAGCGATGTTGTTTCTAAAGAAGAAGTTAAAAAGAAACTTTCAATTTTAAAAAAAATAAGCCCTAAGACGATGACTATATCGATTTATGACGATGAAAGCCTTGAGGCGGTGAAAAAGATTTTGAATGTAATAAAAAGGGGGAAAATCGCTAAAAAATAGCTCGTATTTTGCCTCGAGTTCTTTCGCGCGACTTTTCCAGAGCGCATTAACATTTATTGGAGACACTTGTGCTATAATTATTCCAGGTATAAGAACCTCGGAATCAATGGAAAATGATAAAAAAGAAAAAGAGGCGGCGGTTATCCATAAATTAAAGGATACCGCTTCACTTAAACTTGGGATTGAGAGACAGATTACCAAGCCCATAGAAGAAGTTTCGATTGTGAGTTTGGTCAGTCTTTTCGTGAAGTACGCTTATATAGCTAGAGCTTCGGATGTTCATCTTGACCCGACGCCAGATAAGATTCGGGTGAGATTTCGAATTGACGGTATTTTGCATGACATTTTCGATAAAATTTCGATTACTAAGTCGTTGCACCAGGAAATTATCAGCCGGATTAAAGTTATGTCGGGACTTCGAACCGACGAACACTTTTTGCCCCAAGATGGCAGATTTAAAACCGATCCGGACGGAATTGGCGCGATTGATGTGCGGGTTTCGATTATGCCGACATACTACGGCGAGAACGCTGTTTTAAGAATTTTAGCAGAGACGCAAACTTTTACTCTTGAGGATTTAGGATTTTCCCCGGATGAACTTAAGAAAGTTGAAAGAGCGATTCGTAAACCCTATGGAATGATTTTGGCTAATGGCCCAACTGGTTCTGGGAAAAGCACGACTCTTTACACGATTTTAAAGAAACTCAATATTCCCGACAGTTCGATTATTACTATTGAGGATCCAATTGAGTATTCACTCGAAGGGATTACTCAAATGCAGACTGACGCGAGGGTGGGACTTACGTTCGCGAATGGCTTAAGGTCAATTTTGAGGCAGGATCCAAACGTGATTATGGTAGGTGAAATTCGGGATCAAGAGACGGCTGCGATCGCGGTGAACGCGGCTTTGACCGGTCACTTGCTCTTATCAACATTACATACTAACGACGCGGCCACGACATTTCCGCGGCTTATGGATATGGGAATTCCGCCATTCCTTATTGCCTCGACAATAAATATTGTTATGGGGCAACGTTTGATTAGGATGATTTGTCCGGATTGCAAAAAGAAGAGGGAACTTTCTTCGAGTGAAGTTGAGAGTTTAAAGGAAATTATTCCCGATGTTAAGGTTCGAAAGCCGGTTTTTTACTATGGCGAAGGATGTGATACTTGCGGGAAGAGTGGATATAAAGGAAGAACAGGAATAAGGGAAGTGATTGAAATGAACGAGGAAATTAGGGAATTAGTAATGGCTCGGGCTAACGCACAGAAAATCAAAGAGGCGGCCATGAGGAATGGAATGAAAACAATGCTTCAGAACGGGATTGAGAAAGCCATAGCGGGAGTGACGAGTTTGGAAGAAGTTTTAAGGATTATTCACGAGTAGTATGTATGAGGTTTTTCCTCCGAAGGAGGATCCGCCTTCGGAGGAAGGAATTGATTTATAGATTGTAGAGACGATGATTTTAACCATATGCCAATAACGAGAAAACTTTCTCATCGAGGACTTTTTTTGTTCTTTGAACATCTCCCAATACAGGAAAAGATAAATTTTGCCCGGCACTTGTCGATTGTAATTAAGGCCGGATTGCCGCTTATTGAGGGGTTGAGGATTATAAAAAACCAGCTGCAATCGAAAACATTGATGGAAATTGTGAATGTGTTGATTGCGGACGTGGAAAAAGGCCAGTCATTGGCCGATGGATTGGAATCTCACCGGCATGTTTTTGGTGATTTTTTTATAAACATTATTAGGGTTGGAGAGACGAGCGGAACTTTAGCCCAGAATCTTCTTTATTTGGCCGATGAACTAAAGAAAGCCAAAGATTTGAAAACCAAAATTCGGTCGGCTATGGTCTATCCGATTGTAATATTAATTGCCACAGTCGCGATTACCGCTTTTCTGACTTTTGTGGTTTTTCCTAAAATTCTTCCGGTTTTTTCCGGGTTGAATATAAAATTGCCAATGACAACGAGGATTTTAATTGAAGTTTTGGATTTTTCAAAAACATATGGCGTGCAATTATTTTTCGGATTAGTAGTTCTCGGGATTGTTTTTAAGTTCTTGCTAAGATTGCCGGCAGTAAAGTATTTTTTTGACCGAGCGATACTTTATGTCCCAGTAGTTTCAGAGCTTATAATGAATGTGAATATGTCAAATTTCACCAGAATTTTGGGGTTGCTTTTAAAAAGCGGAATTAGAATTGTTGAAGCCGTGACGATCACGAGCAGCACTTTTCGGAATCTGGTTTACCAACGGGCGCTCGCGAGCGCGAATGAGGAAATTAGGAAGGGACAGCAGTTGGCAGAATACTTGGAAGCAAAAGAGGAACTTTTTCCTCGTTTGCTTTCGGGAATGATTAAAATAGGAGAAAACACCGGCAACTTGGAGGATAATCTTTTTTATCTTTCAGAGTATTACACCGAGGAGGTGGATAATAAAGTTAAGGCGCTGACTACTCTCCTCGAGCCATTATTGCTTTTGTTTATGGGAGTTTTTGTGGGATTTGTGGCGATATCAATTATTATGCCAATTTACTCAATCTCTCAGGGGTTGAGTAACTAAGAACCATAAAACATGCAACATGGAGCACGTAATACGGAATATATTGGGCGGCTGAAATTTAGTGCGGGGTTCAGCTTGATTGATGTGGTGCTTGCAATCGGCATAATCGCGCTTCTTTTCGGAGGAATTTTCGTGGTTTATTTTTCGATTTTAGATTTGGTTAAAAATATTGATGTGAAAGTGTCGGCGACTTCAGTCTTAAACCGCCAAGTGGAGATTATAAGAAATGTACCTTACGAGGGAGTAGGAACGGTTGGGGGTGTGCCGTCGGGGGTGATTCCTCAGGAGCAGACTATTATATTTGGCGATTTTATTTTTTCAATAAAAACGACCGTTCGGAATATTGACGATCCATTTGATGGGATGTTAGGCGGGACCCCTAACGACACCGCTCCGGCGGATTATAAAATAGTTGAAATGGAGATAAGTTGTCCAGGATGCGCTAAATTTGCGCCGCTAATTTTTACTACGACAGTAGCGCCAAAAAACCTAGAGAGTGCGAGCAGTAATGGTTCTTTATTCGTGAATGTTTTTGATGCTAACGGAATCGGTGTTGGAGGAACTTCTGCACACGTGGTTAATAATAGCGTAACTCCAACTATCGATCTTTCTGATGCCACAAACGCGAGCGGGGTGTTGCAGTTAGTGGGCGTGCCGACGAGTACTCAGAATTATCAGATTACAGTGAGTAAGACGGGGTATTCTTCCGAGAAGACCTATCCTGTCGGAGATCCCCAGAATCCTAATCCAGCCAAACCCCACGCTACCGTGGCGGCCCAGACAGTTACTCAACTTAGTTTTTCTATTGATCGAGTAAGTCGAGTTAATGTTTATTCTTCTGGCGACAGGTGTGAGGCAATTCCAAATATAAATTTTTCAGTTACCGGTTCAAAATTAATCGGTTCGAGTCCAGATGTACTTAAGTTTTCGACAAGCAGTAATACTGGTTCTAATGGAGGAGTAGTTTTAAATAATATTGAGTGGGATACGTATTCGTTTTCGATGACTGAGGCCGGATATGATGTGCTTGGAACTATTCCTTTCGCCCGAACAATAATTAATCCAGGCTCTACTTTCGATTTTCGATTTGTGGTTCAGCCAACTTTACCGAAATCATTTCTTGTGACCGTTAAAGATGCTCTAAGCGGCAATGGAATTACCGGCGCGAATGTAACTTTATCGAAAAGCGGTTTTTCAAGTGTGGCTACTACGGGGCATAGCTTGATTAGCGAGACCGATTGGTCGGGAGGGAAATATAGCAGCCAAGACGGGGGAGTGGATGCGGAAAATTTTCCGGGGTCACTTAGGATGCTTGCGAACGCTTCGTCGACCTATAACACCTCAACTTTAAGCTGGCTTATTTCAAATACGATTGATTTTGGAAGCGCGAGCTCGACTTTTTATGCTTTACATTGGAATCCAGTTTCCCAGCTTCCGGCGACCGGTCAGGAGAGCCTTAAGTTTCAGTTAGCAACAAACAACGACAGCTCGACTTGGAATTTTGCTGGACCAGATGGAGCATCGGGCAGTTATTACACAATTTCAAGTTCGACAATTTGGAACGAGCAGAGTAGTAACCGCTATTTGCGATATAAGGTTTATCTTTCAACACGGAGTGAGTTTGACACTCCTGTTTTTAACGATATGACGGTTGAATTCGGGGGGATGTGCGTTCCACCTCATCAAGTTTTGTTTAATAATCTCACATCGGGAGATTATGATTTAACAGCTACGGCGCCAGGGTACCAAATAGCGACTAGCACAGTTACGATAAGCGGGAACTGGTATCAGGCGGATATTTTAATGAACCAGCAATAGTGATAGAAAATAGAATGAAAAAATATCTTAAAAGAATTTATTTAATAAAAGGGTTTTCGCTCGTAGAAGTAATTATTTTTGCGGCGATTACCGCCTCCTTGATTTTTGTGGTTTCAAGTTTAACGGGCAATGTGGCTAATATTGAAAATTTTGTAAACCAAAAACTTCAATCTCGAAGCAGTTTGGAGCAAACATTTCAAATGTTGGTTACGGAGATAAGATCAGCGGGGCCGTCGAGCAACGGGTCTTACCAGATTGAGTCGGCTTCGACCAGTTCGCTGGTTTTTTTCAGTGATATCGACCAAGACGGTATTTTTGAGCGCGTAAGATATACTTTAGGAACAAGCACGATTTCGAAGGGATTCGTGGAGCCGATTGGAAATCCTTTGGTTTACGCTACTTCAAGCGAGGTTATGAAAGACGTGATGACAGATGTAATAGTGAGTACGAGCACTAGTTTGTTTAGTTACTTTGATTCGGCTTATACCGGTAGCCAGGCGTCAATGGCATCTCCGATTGATGTTTCAAAAATTCGCGTGGTGAAAATGTCGGTTTACGTAGATATAAACCCAGGCAAAACACCGAAGGCGGTTTTTTTCAGCGATACTGTTACGATTCGAAATTCGAGGAGCAACTAACAGCGATACTAATATACGAATACATGCGAATGATACTAATCAAGGAAAGGCGGGGGCAGTTGTCTCTGCAAATGATTTTTTTTGCGGCGATCATCGTGGTTTTAATTTCGGGATTTACTTTCGCGGCTCTCTCATTTCTAAAGCTTTCAGTCAGGGCTTTTAACAAATCTCAAGCGTTTACGATCGCGGAGGCGGGGATTGAGTATTACCGGTGGCATTTGGCTCACGCGCCAGCTGATTATAAGGACGGGACAGGACAGCCGGGGCCGTATGTTCATGATTATTACGATAAAAGCGGAAACTCAATCGGAAGTTTTACTCTCGATATTACGCCACCACCCGTGGGTTCAACGGTTGTGACGATTCAGAGTACCGGCCAAGCGGCGGCGGATAGTTCGGTGACGAAAGTGATAAAAGTCAGATTAGGCATTCCTTCAATGGGCAAATACGCGGTTATTGCCAATGACAATATTCGTTTCGGAACCAGCACTTATGTTTACGGTCCGATTCATTCGAATTACGGAATTCATTTTGATGGCGTGGCTTACAATAAAGTTTATAGCTCCCAAGCGACTTATGACGATCCCGATCACGGAGGAGGGAACGAATTTGGAGTGCACACCCATATCGATCCAGTGGATCCTTTACCGCCAGCGGCGGCGCCATCGAGGCCGGACGTGTTTGCGGTTGGCAGGGAGTTTCCGGTACCAGCCATTGATTTTTCGGGGTTGACGGCAAACTTGGCCCAAATTAAAAATATGGCACAGGCGAGCGGAACTTATTTCGGAAGTTCTACCGCTTCGGGTTATCACATCGTTTTGAAGACCAACGATACTTTCGATATCTACAAAGTGACAAGTTTAACGCCCAAACCGCCGGGTTGCACGAATGTCGCAGGACAAGACGATAGTTGGGGAACTTGGAGTATTGAGAATGAAACTTTGATTAATAATTATCCGTTTCCGGCAAACGGTTTAATTTTCGTGGAAGATGATTTGTGGATTGACGGTCAAATTGACGGGGCACGACTCACGATAGCGGCCGGAAGATTTCCCGAAAATTCCAGTACCAATAAGAACATAACCATTAATCATAATTTGCTCTATACCAATTATGACGGAAGAGACGTGTTGGGTATTATTGCCCAAAATAATATCAATGTGGGGTTAATCAGCGAAGATGTTTTGCGAATCGATGGAGCACTGGTGGCTAAATCCGGTAGAATTGGCAGGTATTACTATCGGCCGCCGACTTCTCAGGGCCAGGGCGGGCAAAATTGCCAGCAGTGGAATTTGCGGTCGTCGATTACTACTTACGGGATGCTGGCGACGAATAAACGATACGGTTTTTCTTACACCGATGGTACCGGCTATCAGGTTAGAAACCTTAATTATGACTCCAATTTATTTTATGGTCCGCCGCCGAGTTTCCCGTTACTGAGTGACCAGTATGTCCAGATTTCCTGGGAGGAGGTCAAGTAACGGCGAAAATACATTTTTTAGATTGGAGAAATTTGATAAAATGGTAGAAATGAAAATCAAAAGTTAAAAAATATGAAAAAAGGGATAACGCTTTTGGAGATTATAATTTCGATGGCGATTTTGGTGATTCTTTTGGTTATCACTATACGAGCTATGAATCCCGGAGGGCAGATAGCAATGGCGCGGAACTCGCAGAGGAGTTTTCATATAACGTCTATTTTAAACGCGATTCGCGCGAACCTAGCCGATACTCGGACAGGGACTTTTATTTGCGCGAATGGTGACATTCCTACGAGTACCAAGAGGATGGCGTCTGGGGTCGGAAATTACGATATCGCATCCTGCCTGATCCCAAATTATTTAAACATCCTGCCATTTGATCCGTCGGCGTCGAGTTCGTATTGGACCGATTTGAGTAACTATAATACAGGGTATAACCTAATTAAGAATTCCTCGAGCGGGGCAATTACGGTTTCGGCGCCGTATGCGGAATTAGGCAAGACGATTTCGGTGACTAGGTGAGATAAATATCGATTTCGCTTTTGTGCAACCGGCGTCACAACTCCTCCGGCGGGAGTTGCGCGCCTGCCTCTCGACGTGAAAATCCCTCGCCCCGGCTCGGGAACCAAGCTTTTCATGCCTCCGAGAGCTTGCACAAACTCGAAACCGATATTCAAGAGGTTATGGTGGCGAAGAAATTAATCTTGCCGATATGGAGATAGAATGAAGGTGTTTGAGAGTGTATTTTTATATTAGGTGAAGAAAATAAATACGAGTTTACTACATAATAGAGCTTTTTTATTGTAAATTTTCGATGATGGCAATTTCCAAGGGGACGATGGCGAAAGGAGAGTATCTGATTTCGGTGTAGGCGACAATGAGAGATTTAATCAGGCGGATGAGGGTGGCGTTGTCGGTAAGCGCGGTGAGTTTTTTAATTTGGGTGATTTCTTCGGTTGTGAGTTCGCTAGAAAAGAATTTTTCAAGCGAGGGATTAACTTTAAGCGATAAAACTTTTCTTAAGTAGTGAATAAGATCTTTGGTGAATTGGGTGAGGTTGTGGCCTTCAGTGTTGATTTCGGCAAGCGTGTTTAATGCTTTTTCTAAATCATTTTTTAGAATTAATTCCGAGAGTTCCCGGACTTTTTTCAAGCTAGTGCGGCCAGTTAGCCCTTCAACAACTTCGAGGGTAATTTTTTCGCCCAAAGAACTAAGTTGGTCGAGGAGGGATTCGGCATCCCGGAAACTGCCGTCTCCGACAGCACCCACGAGTTCCAGCGCATCTTCGTCGATAGAAATTTTTTCGATTTCGGCAATATTTTTTAATTTTTCAGTTATTTTAACTTTGGGAATTTTTTTAAAACCGAAGCGCTGGGTGCGAGAGGTGATAGTGAGAGGAACTTTTTCGAATTCGGTGGTGGCGAGAATGAAGACAGCGTGAGCGGGGGGTTCTTCAATGGTTTTTAAAAGAGCGTTGAAAGCGGGGCCGGTTAACATGTGGACTTCGTCTATGATGTAAACTTTATAGGCGCCTTTGGCGGGGGCGGTTTGAATTGCTTCTTTTAAGTTTCTGATTTCATCGATACCGCGGTTTGAGGCGGCGTCGATTTCAACGACATCAAAAGCAAAATTAGAATCGATTTCTCTGCAGTAGGAACATTCGCCGCAGGGTTCGCCTTGGGCGCGGAATTTTTCGTCGGTTTGGCGTTTCTCACAGTTTAGGAGTTTGGCGATGAGGCGGGCGGTTGAGGTTTTGCCGGTGCCCCGAGGCCCGTAGAATAGATAAGCGTGTCCGATTTTATTTTGGGCCGCGGCATTTTTTAGTATTTGGACAATCGTTTCCTGACCGATAATTTCATCCAGTTTTTTAGGACGATATTTGCGATAGAGGGCTAAGGACATATAAAAGATTAAAGTTTAAAAATAAAAATGTAAAACTATTTTGATGAGGTTCGATTCGGTTGGTATCTGTAGTATTATAAATGAGAAGGATTTTTTGGACAAATTTGCGTTTTGGTTTGTTTGACCCAGTACTATAACTTCGGTTTTTTAATAGAGACGGACTTTGCCTACCGAAGTTGTAG
>JBBUBW010000012.1:0-45063 GCA_038058095.1 Patescibacteria group bacterium
GGGGCATATTTGATTATTTGAATTCTTCCGGCTTTGGGCATATTTCGTTAAAGTTCAGCTGGATCGACAATATTCAGTTCTTTTAGAACAGCTTCGTAGTTATAGATAGCTTTTTTTACTTCATCAAAATCAACTTCGTAGTCAGGATCGCTTTCGAGTTTTAGATAATATTCATGAGCGTCCGTGGCTTTATTCCGAATTAGATAAAGGTCATCGGAGAGAATTTGAAGGATTTTGTCCGAAACAGTTTCAGCGGTGAAGCCTACGTTTCTCAAAACATCATCTAGAATTTTATCGGCCTCGATAATAGCTAATCTCATAGAGTTAGTGTCGCCTGAAAAAGCTTTATGCCTCACAGAACGCCAGTGCTCGATTATAACCATCTCCTCGGCAGTAGGAGCTCTTTTAGACTTACGTTTAAAGGTTAGGTGGGGCCGGTACTTACGAGCAATATTTAATGAAACAATGAAGAAAATAAGAAACGTGGAATTGAGAATAATCCAGAATATTTTGGGGTCGAAGGAAGGCTTTGCGGGCCAGGCTTTGACGACCAAATAAATGGAACCAGCGAAGAGCAGAATCCCGACCACGAAGATGAGCGTATGTAATACTTTTAGAAGTTTATTAAATTCCATTTTTTGCTATAAAAATTTATCGATTTTTTCTTCGTCGCCGTAAATAGCCAACCCGGCGGGGGGTCCAGCTTTGCGGCTTTCGACGCGTTTAATATGCGGGGCGGTGATAACAAAGAACCTTGGCGGATGGAATAAGGTGGCAATGGATTCGACATTTAGTACGGTCGAAGCGGAGTGAAGATTAAAATTAAGCGGATGCATTGATAAAATTTTCGCCCACAATTGTTTTTGAGGTTGTTTCCAGCGTAAATAATGGTAAAGAAGCCGCTGCTTTCGGTAGTCATTCCTAAGGTCCGCAAAGAGAAATGGCCAGTTCCAAAATCTAAGCCGAGTTGATACTTTATAGTTTTGGCGGAATGAATTTAAATCAAGAGCGCTGTATTGGTTAAAGGCGCTTACTAAACCACGCCTGGCAAAACTGTCATAAAACATCAGCTTTGGTGAAAAATATATAAAGCGAATAGTGGTTCTAAACGCGGCTTTAGAGAGATTAACTTCAACAGCTTTCAATACATCAGTTTCTCCTGGTGAACGTGAGAGGGATTTCGCGAACATATCCAATTCGCTTTTCTCTGGTCTAACGGTTTCAAAAATCGGTAATGGTCCGCCGGGAAAACTAGTTTTCATTGTAGCCTTAGCTGCTTCCATTGCCTCTCTTTTA
Source organism: Patescibacteria group bacterium (assembly GCA_038058095.1). Classification (GTDB taxonomy): domain Bacteria; phylum Patescibacteriota; class Minisyncoccia; order UBA6257; family 2-01-FULL-56-20; genus VMFW01. Next base: position 1,297 of record JBBUBW010000012.1, read on the forward strand.
GATTGAGATTCTTTTAGCGTTGAAACAAGCTTGTGCCATTCTTCTATCCAGCCTCCAGTTTTCGGCTCCAATAGGAGTTGAATTCCCACCATCTCTTGTTTTTTTACTTTACCTAAGACTTCAAGGAAGGTTGAGATGGGATCATATTCTTTGTTTTCGTCTATTGCCTCAAATGCAGGATAAGTTTTAATCGGGTAAGCTTCATCTTTATTCAAAACCATTTCGGTTCCCCAGAGTTCATATCCCTTACTTTTCATATCCTCAACGTTTTGCGGGAATCGGCTAAGATAATCTTCGACTTCTATCAATTCAATATCGGGATAAAAGGAATAGAAGGCGGCTTCAACTAGAGCGCGGTATTTAAAGTATAGCCGCATATAGAAGTGAATTTCGCCGCCGAAACTCAGCATTTCTATTGAAAACCAGCGGGTTACTTCTCCATCTCGGTAATACTCAGCGAGATCATTCGCCTCGTTTCTTAAGCCGTGGATAGTGGAAAGAACTTGTTCCATCGCCAAGGGATTTCTCTTCGTTTCTCTGGGTATAAGAATCTCGAGCATTACCCAGCGAAGTTTCTTTTTGAAATTTTCGCGGCGCCAAAAAAGATGGGTTTGTTCGCCTACGTTAAAAAGAATGATTGCTAAAACAAATAAGCCGACAAGTTTTATGATTTCTCCTTGTAGGCCGGTAAAGAGCTGTGAGATTTCCAATGGCATCTTTATCAATTATAAAACTGATAACTGATAAACGCCAGTCCAGTTTAGACTAGACTTTTTGGGGTATTAATCTTGGCGGATACGATAAGCTCCGTCGTTTAGGCGTTCAAAAACTTTGCGGTTTTGAAGGTTAACCAAAATGGTATTTGGCTTTAGAATCCTTTCTTTCTCGATGGCGAGTGAAATTTCTTTTGTGTTAAGGGGGCCGTTTTCCTTTAAGATTCGCTTAATAACCTCTTGAACCGTGCCCGGCTTGTAACCGGCTTCAGAAAGACCATAAATTCCGCGGCCAACTAAGACAAAACGGCTGTCTTTGATAAGCTCATTATGAACAGTAGGAGCTAAGGCGGGGCGGTTGTCAAAATTGACCCGATTAATTTCCTGGGTGATGGTTTCGAAATGTAACGGCTTGCCGGTTTTCTTTAAAACCAAATAAATGCGATCGCGGATATTTTGCGGTTTAATTTCAGGCCACTCAGAAAGTCCGGTGTCGCCAAAGGGATTAGTGTGAATTTTTTTGGAAACGCTTAAATAGTTTTTGGCGTGAGCTTCGTTAATTTTGGCGCTATCGACAAATTCTTTTACTAAATTACTGTAGTTACCGTCGAGAATAGCGGTTTTTTGAGTTTTTAAGAATTTAACGAGTTGAGAAGTGAATTTATTGGCTTGGCTTAATTTTTCTTTGTCACCGAAATAAAAGGGCCAGAAATCTTTATCTTCATTATATGAATGAAAAGCTCCGGTGGCTTCGAGTAAGAAAGATAGATGATTTCGAGTCAGGCCATCGGCAGTGGAGGCGAGATGGGTTAAAAGATTATCTTCGCGAGCGATTCCGCCCGTGGTTTGAAGGTATTTTTTTCCTTTGCCAAGCATATTTTGGCACTCAGAATTACCGGTGATTTTTTCCTTTAGGGCTTTTAGACTGCTGGCTTCGATTTGCCTAATTCTCTCTCGAGTTAGGCCATATTTATTGCCGATGGCGGCTAGGGTTTGGGGTTCTTGATTTTCAAGTAAGCCAAAACGCCCCATAATTACTTCCTTTTGGCGTGGGTTAAGGTCACTTAAAACATTATCGATTGTCCTTTTTGCGGTATTCATAATTGTCTCGATATTATAAACTGATTAAAAAAATAAGTCAACTGTTGATAAGTTTTAGGGTTTATTTCCTAGTTAAGTTGTGCCAAACGAGAAGCAAGGGGCTTGCCACGAAAATTGACGAGTAAACGCCCATTGAAACACCCACTAAAAGGGTGAGGGTGAAGTATTTTAGATTTATTGGGCCTAAAAAGAACATAGCCAACAGGACAATAATTAAGGTAAGAGAAGTATTGATTGAACGAGCCATGGTTTGGTTGATACTATTATTAATAACTGTTCCAAATTCGGTTTTCCCGCGATCGAGAGATAAGTTTTCACGAATCCGATCAAAAACCACGATGGTATCGTGGACCGAAAAACCCATAATGACCAAAAGAGCGACGATAAAATTTGAATCAATTTCCACTCCTAAATAATGACCGAGAACTGCGATGAGCCCGGCCGGAATTACGATGTCGTGAAGAAGGGAAATCATTGTAACCACTCCATATTTCCAAGATGTAATTGGACGGGAAACTTTTCTGAAGGCGAAGGAAATGTAGAGTGAAACAAAAATAATTGCGAAAATGATGGCTTTAACGGCATTTTTACGAAGGTTGGCGCCAATTGACGGACCGATGGATTGAAATGAGAGTTCCTCGAAGGATGGAAACTTGGTCTTTATTACAGTTTGGAGCTTCTGATGTTCATCCTCCGTAGTTGTTCGCAGTCGGACCAGAAAAGTGTCGTGAGTGAGATCGTAATTAATCACGGTTTCGCCGATTTCTTTTATATCAGATTTTAAAAATTGACTAACAGTTTCAACACTAGGGTTTTCTTGGGGAATTTGGAATTGCCACAGCGTTCCGCCTTTAAAATCAATCGCCTCTTCGAAACCAAACACAAAGATCAAAAAAATACTTAGGGCGACGAGGATGCCCGCGATTGATAGGAATAAAGTTTTTTTGCCGATGATATTCATATTGATTAGGTTATAGGTTGTAGGTGTTAGGTTTTAGAGACGGGCTTGTCTTTAATGAAAGCTTTTAACAGAAGCCGGGTGGTGGTGATGGCGCTAAACATACTAACCAAAACACCGATTAAAAGGGTTAACGCAAAGCCCTTGACGAAACTTGAGGTAAAAAAGTAAAGGATGACGGCGGTAATGATGGTGGAAATATTCGAATCACGAATTGATGACCAAGCGCGCTTAAAACCTTCATTGATAGAGCTAGAAAAAGCCAGGCCTTTTTTACGCTCTTCTTTGATTCTTTCAAAAATTAGAATATTGGCGTCAACAGCCATACCTATAGTAAGGATGAAGCCAGCTAGGCCGGCCAAAGTCATTGTGACCGAAAAAAGTTTGAAAATGCCCAAGGTTAGAAGGATATAGATTATCAGAGCGGCGACGGCAAAAACTCCAAAGAAGCGATAGTAGACCACCATAAAAATCATAACCAAAAGCGTTCCGATGGTGCCGGCTAGAAGCGCTTTTTCGAGCGAGTTAGTGCCTAAGGTAGCGCTTATGGTTTGCTGATTGATTAGAGTAATTGGAGCTGGCAGGGCGCCGGCATTAAATCGTTCAACCATCGCTTTTGCTTCTTTTAATGTAAAGCTACCCGTGATAACTGCTTGTCCACCGGAAATTTTTTGCTGAACGACTGGGGCTTCGATTAGGTTGTTGTCGAGAAAGATAGCGATTGGTTTGCCGACGTTGTCCGCGGTCATTTTTTCAAAAAATCCAGCTCCTTCATCGTTGAATGAAATGGCGACTTCGGGCTTGCTGGTGGTGTTGTCAAAATTTAATTGAGCGGACTTGATGTGACGGCCGGTAAGGGTCACTTGCGCGCCATTTACAGTAAATAAGGGCGTGATAAATTCGGTCGAAGAACCGTTTCCCTGAACTTCTTTGAATTCAAGGAGCGGAGTTTCGCCGATGGTTTTTATCGCGTCCTTTATATCTTTGATTCCGGCTAATTCGACAATGAGATTATCCCCGTCCGCGGAGCGAGAGAGGAAGACTTGGGGTTCGCTCACGCCGAAAAGGTTGACCCTTTTTTCTATAACATCTCTTAAACCATTTAAAACAGAGTTTTGGTCGCCTGACGGAACCTTTGTGAGATCTATCTTATATATAAGGTGGCTGCCCCCAACTAGGTCTAGTCCAAGACGCCATGGAGAGTTTCTAAGGCCGAAGTTTTGCGGAAAAATAAAAAACGCGGCGAGAATCGCGACGAGAATGATAAATGATAAAACGAGTCCTGGGTGACGCTGCATTGGTGCAATTCTAGCAGAGTTTTGAATTTTGGCAAGTAGTTTTCGAAGGCTAAATTTGACAAAAAGCCCGGGGAAATTCCTCGGGCTTTGCGATGTTTATTAGAGGTGTTTTACAATCTGATGTGGTGGTGCCGGGCCATGTCTCTGAGCCATGCGATCTCGTTGCCGCGGTAGGTAGTAGCGATTACCACCCTGGGGTCACGATCATCTGGCGTCATCGCATTTGCAACGACCTCCCAAATCTGGGCTTTTTTCCTTGCGGTGATGTGCTGCCTTTCCCCCATTCTTTACCTCCTGGTTAAAGGGCCTTGTTTATTATAATTATTGGCGAAAAGAAGGCAATAGATTAGAATTAGACAATGTTTGAAGACGGGAAGAAGGCGCTCGTGGTGGTGGCACATCCGGATGATGAGACGATTTGGATGGGAGGGACAATTTTAATGAATCCACAGATTAGGTGGACGATTTTTTCGCTTTGTCGTGCAGATGATCGTAATAGGGCGCCAAAATTTAAAAAAGTTTGTAAATATTACGGAGCGCGAGGAATTATTTCGGACTTAGACGATGAAGAAATTTTGAATTTGCGCGAGAGTTTGCCAGAAATACGCCGTCGATTGTTGGATTTCTTTTCTACTTTTCGGAACCGCGGTTCAATTTGCTCCAGCGGCAAATTGCCCGCTGCCTCTCAACGCGGCGACTCCGCGTTGCGGAGGCCAAGCTCGCCGCGTTTCCGAGAGCTTCCTCAAAGTAAAAAAGAAATCCAGCTCGATGCTGGTGGGTTTGATTATATTTTCACGCACGGTTATAATGGAGAGTACGGACATCCGCGGCATCGAGGTGTCAATCGGGTGGTTAGGGACTTAGTCGGCCGCGGAAAAATTAAAACTAAGCAGTTTTTCGCGTTCAGCTACAAGTTTGACGAGAAGAAAAATATTTGCCGGCCTAAAGAGGCAGATGTTTTTTTAAAACTATCCCCTACTGCGCTAAGGGAGAAGAAAAAAATTATTAATGAGCTGTATGGATTTAAAAAATCAACGTTTGAGTATAGGACTTTGTCGAGTGTTGAGAATTTAAAGTTGTTAAAACGTAAGTATTCCTAAGTTATGAGATCGATTATTTTGTATTCTTACCCTCCGGAGCCGGATGGACTCTCCCAGCAGGGAGATATGCTCTATCGCGGAATGAAAGAAAATAGCGAAGAGGTTTGGCCCTGCCATCTTTCGAGTGAGTTTCAAAAGGAATGGATTTATAAACTTTATAAACCGCAGGTGGCGCTAGGAGTGGGTTTTTGGGGACATACGCAGGATTTAATCGAGCATCCGCAAAAATTCGGTGTTCAGCCAGTGCCGTGGCTTTTAGCTGACGGATGGGTGGCGAATTACCACGATAAAATCGGTTCTCTGCCTTTGGTTTTTACAACCAGCGATTGGGTTAAGAAAACTTTTGAACGTGACGGAGTGGATACGAAAAATTTTGTGACGGCGCACATTGGGCTTGAGCCGAATCTTTTTCGGCCGATACCGAAGACCGACCCGGGAGTGAAGCTAATTCGGGATATGGCTGGCGTGAGGGATGACGAGGTGATGATTTTGACAACCGGAGGAGATGTAACTTCAAAAGGGGCACAGGAGATTTTAAGGGCGTTAAAGAAGGTTGACCAGGAATTTAAAAATTGGAAATACGTTTGCAAAATTTGGGGTGGAGCGAGCGCGGATGACCATTATGACGACGAGATGGCTTTAATTGAGGAATTAGGCGAATCAAAGGACAAGGTGGTTTACTTGGATGGCTCGATGTCACGGGAGTTTATGCCGTATTTGCTTTCGGCTTGCGATATTTATGCCGCGCCATCTCGACTTGAGGGTTTTGGGATGGTTCAGGTGGAGGCAATGGCGTGCGGGAAGCCGGTGATTTCGATTGACGCGATGGGGCCGAAGGAAACCATTAAGCATGGCGAGACGGGATTTTTGGCAAAAGTAGCTTCGACGGTGGATTTAACTTCCGAGTGGGCGTACGTTGGGATGGGTTTTGAAGAGGACCATCGAATTGAATTCGATAAACCGAAAACGTTTGCCTATCGAGCGGACGTGGATGAGCTCGCAGAATATTTATTGAGGTTGCTTAAAGATCAGGAATTACGCGAAAAAATGGGAAAAGCGGCGAGAGAACGTGCAGTTGAAGCTTTCGAATATCGTAAAGTCGCCAAGAGAATGGCGGATGTTATCAAGGAGAGGCTGAAGCTTTCTTAGTTTTCTAACGTCGCCGTAGCTAGGCAACAACCCTGATCGGCGGAGCCATAATAAACTGATAACTTACGACCAATAACAACTGCGCCTTCGGGAAAGGTGACACGGCTAATGATGCCGTTTTTTTCGTATGATTTTTCGGGTTTTAGCAGATGATTTTTAGAACGCCAGATTATTTTTTTCGGATTTTTTAAATCGAGGAGTGCGGCGTCGATGGTCCACTCACGTTTTTTGGATTCACCACAATAGATTAAGAGCCAACCTTTTTTGGTTTTGATTGGCGGGGCACCAACCTCGGGTCCGCGACAGGCGGTTTTGGACGGTTTAAGAAGAATATGCTTTTCTTTTTCCGTGAGGAAATTTTGCCAGAAGTTTTTTTGAGGTTTGATTAAATCTTTGAGATTTTTAAATTTAGCGGCGAAAATAGTTGATTCGGGAAAGCCATGGTGGTCTAGTTTGTCGTTACTGATTTTAGTGCGTGCTTGTTTTGTAAGAAGCAGGCAGAATTTATTTTGAATTTTTTCAGGAAAGAAAGCGGCGGCTTTGAGGTAATCTTGGTCGGTTATAAAATTTGGGCCGACAATGCCGTACTTTTTTATTTTTCTGAAATCTTTAGTTTCTGCGAGAGCGATTCGGCATTTTAAAAATTTATTACCTTGGGAGATGGCGCTATAGAAGATGTAGTAAATGTCCCCTATTTTGGTTACGCGAGGATCTTCACAGCCCAGTTTTTCCCAAACATGTTTGGGTTTAATTAATGGAATGGGGCGGACTTTAAAATGGACGCCGTCTCGGCTTTCGGCGTAGCCGATTGAGGACGTTCGCCATTCTTTCCATTTGCCAACGCCTTTGATTGGTTTCGCTTTACCGGTGGCGCGGAAAAGCATTATGAATTTTCCGTTTTCATAAATGACGCACGGGTTAAAAATTCCGCTGGATTGCCAAGCGAGTTTGGGGTTGTGTTTGAGGATTGGGTTATTAGGGTGGCGAGTGAGTTTCACTATTGAGGGTTAGTTTTGAGAGTTTCAAGGAGGTCGTTGAGATTGACTTTGGCGACGGCGATGAGGTCATCCGCCGAGCCGTAGTAGATGTAGAGATCTTCGCCGAAGATGGCGGTGCCGGTTGGGAAAACGACATTGCCGACATCGCCTTTCTTCTCCCACTCTTCGTCCGGACCAAAAAGAGGTTCTTGGAGACGGCCTAGAACTTTTTGAGGATTATTTAAATCCAAGAGGGCGGCGCTGGCGCGATAGGTGCGACCGCGATTTTCTTCTTGAACGGAGTGCATTAAAAAAAGCCATCCGTCTTTGGTTTTTACGGGCGGCGCTCCCCCGCCGATGTGGCGAGTTTCGAACCAATATTTGTTTTCTAAAACGGTGTAGTCGGGAAGTTTGTTTAAATAATCCAGCCAGAATTCGCGAGTTTCGAGTTGTTTAAAATTATCGAAATAAACGATTTGAATATCCGGAAGAATGCGGTGGAGCAGGGCGAACTTGCCGTTAATTTTTTCCGGAAACAGAACCGCGTCTTTTTCCCAAAGTAAAATATCCTTGCCGCCGAATTCTTCGTAGAAAGCTTCGAACATGGCGTACTGATCTTTGAGATGTTCTTCTCGGAAAATTTCTCCGGCTTCGTCGTAGGTGATTTGTGGACTAATAACCCCTTCTTTTTTAAAAGTTTTTAAATCTTTGCTTGTGGCGAGCGCGACTAAAGCATTTTTGCCGTCGTGGGCGGTGTAGGTAATATAAAATGTATCCTCAATTTTTACGATGCGAGGATCTTCGACGCCTTCGACTTCGTAAAGAGCTTCGCGTTCAATGATGGGCTTATTCCAGCGTTCCATGACTTCGGTCGGGCCTTTGAGTTTAGCGTAGCCGATGCGGGATTTTTCATCGTCCTCGCCGATAGCGCGATAGAAAATATGGACGAATTCTCCTTCTTGATAAACGCCGGGGTTTAAGACGGCTTTGTTTTCAAAAAGATTGGCGGTGGGTTTTAAAATAGGTCCAAGTTTTTCGATTTTGAACATTGAAAGTTAAGAAAAATACAGTACTTTTCGGGATTTTAGACAATCGGCGGCGTATAAATACGCTCCGGCGGACCAGGCTTGGTAGGGAGAGGATGAGCCCTCAAGCTTGCCGGTTTTGCCGTCGAGCCATTCGTGGAATTGCCATTCCCCTTTCACGCCGAGGCGTTCAAAAGTGCTTGAATGTTCGAGTTGATCGAGTGGTCGCCCGAGAGAATTTGCTTTGGCTAGGAGTTCGAGTTCTTTTTGGGCTTTGTCGAATTTTTTCATTTTAACTAAAACAACTACATAGAAACCGCCGATCATCGGCCAGATGCCCGCGTTTAGATAGTGGTACGCCTCGCGGGCTTCACATGCGTCGAAATATGAGTGCCATTCTTTATCCCCTTTTCGTATGGGCGGATAGATGGCCTTGCAGGGATAAGGGCGGTTGATTTTGCTTTTGTCGATATAGTTTAGAATTTTATTCGCGATTTTTGGCGTGGCGAGACCGGTTACAATGGCTAAAAGATTGCCGAGGGTGTCAAACCAACTTTCCTGTTCTTTTTCTTTGGGTCCGTGAGATTTCCAAGCCCAAGGGCGATAGTAGCCGAGTTTTGAATCATAAAGTGAAAGATATTTTTCAATTTCGCCATTGACCACCTTTTTTAGATGCTCGGCTTGTTTATTTTTGCCGTACATTTTCAGAACGCCGTAGTAGAGAGCTTCGGTGTTTATGACTCGGCCGTATTTGTGCGGGAAGGCGTCTTCCCAGTCCATCGTTGGTTGTTGGACTAATAAGCTATCTTCGTTTGGGTCTTGATATTCGAGCCAAGTGAAGGCCGATTCAATGTTGCGCTTGTATTTTTTCAGTAAGGATTTATCTTTGTAGCTTTCGGCGAAGACTTGCTGGCCGACGAGATACCAAAGAGTGGAATCAATGGAATTAAAAGTGACGTCCGAGCGACGTTCGGTGTTATAGGAGCCCACGGCGTTTGGGATTTGGCCGTGTTTGGATTGGTTTTGGGATAAAAGCTGAATACTCTTTAAAAAAGCAGTCTTCAGCTTTTGACTTATAGCATCGAACTTACGACTTACAACACTTAACGAGGCGACTCCTAAGCCAGTAATCATGCTATCGCGTGCCCAAGTGGCTTCGTAGCCGCCGGGAAGGCCGGAGGCGTAAAAGCCGGTTTTTTTGGCGCAGTGCATGAGAACCTCAATTGCCTTTTGGCAAGCAATTTCGGTTACGTTCGATTTGTTCGAATGTTGGAGTGCTCGAGTATGTGACTTCATAGATAAATTATAACATTATTTCAACGAAAAACCGCCTAGGTTGGCGGTTTTAAGTCGTTGTACGTGGGGATGATTTGCAGAAGTTGGTAGACGAAAGTGAGTCCCACGATTATAAGGAGAGGTGCCTTGAGTGGGTCAAGGCTCCCTTGAATGTACAACACCAATGCCGTAAGTGCGATACCCGCAATTCCAATCGAGAAGGAAATTCCTGCGGCTACGAGCGTTGTACTGCTATTACTTTTGATAACCCTGCGATAAATCGCGCAAGATTCAGCAATTAGTGCGACAGAAATCAAAATCGTGACTAGCATATGCTCTCCTTTTCTGGAAAGACGGGGTTTGCTGATTTAATTTATATCAGTTTAATTTAATTTTTTCAAATAAAGAAAACCGCCCGGTGCGAGGCACGGGCGGTGATTGATTTCTTCAGCCGACTCCATAGGGGCTATGGTAGTAAAAACATACCTACTACCCCTACTGACGCAAGAATCGCGCCTATGATCAGCCATTTGTGACCTTCGAGGTCGTCCATTGAGTGGATGCAAAAGAAAAACCCCACAATAACGAGGACCCCTCCCCACCACGACTGCGGTGTTAGCATAAAACTCACTCTCCTTTCGTGAATTGTCACAAACACAATAGTCACGTGATTGCCTTTGTCTAGATTCTAAAAAGATTTTACCTCTTCGAGAGCTAAACGTGCAAGTAGATATGAAATAGTGGATTCGGTGCTTTGGTTATCTTTTGGATTTTTCAATAGCAATAAGCCTTTTTTCAAATGATTCAAGGCGGTTTTCAAATTTACTTATTACGTGTTCCATAATTGCCCTCACGGCATTTAAGATGTCGTGGTTGCTTTGTTTAATTTCATGTATTTCTTCCATTATTCGCTCAAATCGTTCATCTATCAGAGCAAATCTTTCATCAATTTTGACGAACCTTTCATCGATTTTATCAAATCTTTTATTAACGCGCGAAAACTCCTGCTGGGTTATTTGAGCTAGTCTATCAAGAGTCATTTTTGATACCTTAGTTTTCATAAAGTTAATTTTATGCCCGAAACCTAGGTTGTCAATGGTTAGGATGATTGTTTAATTTCCTCTAATGCCAACCTGGCGAGCAAATACGAAATAGTGGATTCGGCGCCTTGGTTTAGGTTAATGGCGTATTGGCCCACGCCGTCGTAGCAACCGCCGCTCACTTCATCGTAGACCATTTGGTTAAGGTGGTTTTTGCCGAGGAACCAGTTGAAGACGCGATAGGCGCCTTTTAGATATTTCTTATCCCCGGTGGTTTTATACGCCACAACTTTGGTTTCAACCATAGTGGCGGTTTCTTCTGGTTGCTGGTCAAAATAAGCGCGTTTGCGGTTACGGACATACCAGCCGTTTTGGCCGATGGGGGCGTAGTGTTCTTGCTCGAAGGTAATCTGCCGTAGGAATTCGAGAGTCTTTTTCGCGACTTCGAGATATTTTTCATCTTTTAGGAGGTCGTAGGCATAGAAAAGGCATTCTGGAAGTTTACTATTTGAATAAGTGAGCTGATCTTCAAACCAATTCCAATCTTCGGCGGCGAAATTTTTATACAGCTCGACTTGGCGGTCGGCCATTTTTTTGAAATTCTGGGTAAGTTTTTTATTAGGAAAACTTTTTAGGTAATGATAAATGCCAGTCATCGCGAAAGCTGTGGCTCGAGGTGATTTTATTTTCAGCAAAGGATTGAGCGCCTTCAAGAAAAGTTTTTGAGCTTGATTGCGAATTTTCTCTGGCAAAAGGTTCTCGGAGCTCGCAAAACCTAAAGCCCAAATGGCGCGGCCTTGGACATCTTCGTCGGTGGTGCCGTCTTTCACTTTTTGATAAGAAACAACGTTAGCAAAGGTGCCGGTGGGACGTTGGGCAAATTTTACGAAGTTTAAATAGGTTTGAATGATTTTTTCTAAATCTTCAGAGGGGGCGAGTTTGTAATTTTTAACCGCTACGATTATGGCGCGGGCGTTGTCGTCTAAACTGTAGCCGTAACGTCTTTCGGGTTTGGAATATTTGGCGAAGTGGAAGACGCCAAAGTTATCGGTTAAGCGTTTTAAGTGATCGAGTTTAAGTTCGGGAAGTTTGTCTTCTTCGGCTTCGAGATCGGCGAAGTTTTTGTAAAGATTGAAGTAGGAGGTAGCAACGTTTGGCCACGTCATCGGGCGGGTGTGTTCGTAGGCCTCGCGCCCCATGCCTTTGATACGCTTTTCATCGGGAATGAGTTCGTTTAATGCTTTAGTGATGGCGGAGGCACTTCTTACCGGAACTAGATAACCGGTTTGAGGGGCGACTAAAAATCGCGCGTATGAGGTTTCGGTCGCTATTACTGGCCGGCCGCAACCCATCGCGTATGACAAGGTTCCGCTGACCGATTGGCCTTCATCGACAGTGGGCGAAAGGTAGATGTCAGTCGCTTTAAGGTAAGATGTGAGCTCTCCGAGTTCGAGGTATTTATTGTAAAAACGAACGTGATTCTCGAGTCCAAGTTTTTGAATTTCTTGGATCAGGGCGTTTCGATAAACTTCCCCTTTTTCCTTTACGATATTCGGGTGAGTGGCGCCGATAACCAGATAAATAACATTCGGAAACTTGGCAACGATTTCAGGGAGGGCTCGAATGGCGTATTGGATACCTTTGTTTGGACTTAGGAGGCCGAAGGTGGAAAGAACTATTTTCCCTTCCAGCCCCAATTCGGTTTTGTATTTTTCACTAGGTTCCAGGGGAACCTGCGGAATGCCGTGGGGAATGATGGCTATTTTTGCTTGAGGAATTTGATATTCTGAAACTAAAACTTTTTCAGAAAGCGAATTCATGACGATGAGCGCTTTTGCTTTTTCGGCAATTAATTGGACGGTGTTTTTGAGTTCATCGTCGGGATTTTCTAGAACCGAATGGAAGGTGACAACAATAGGTTTTTCGATAACTTGAAGAAATGGAATGAGGTAGTCGCCCCAGCTTCCGCCAAAAAGACCGAACTCGTGCTGGATGTTTACGATTTTAATTTCAGGGCGGGAGTTAAGTTCTTTCGCTAGGTTAACATAGTAGCCGATTTCGTTTGAATTAATCTCGTCGATGACTTTCTTGGTGTTGTAATTATAGAAGTTGGTCGGGTTTTCTTTAAGGGCGACGATTCGGGACTTGACCGCTGGGTTGAATTTGTGATCGAAGGCGTTCGTAATATCTTGGGTAAAAGTGGCAATACCGCACTCTCTAGGCGGGTAGGAGCTTATATGAACAATATAATTCGTCTTTTTATCGAACGGCTGCATGTTAAAATGTATGCGTTTTGGCCTTGGTGACGATTTCACTGACGAGCTCTTTTAAACTAACCTTAGCGACAGCGATGAATTTGTCGGCGGCGCCGTAGTAGATGTAGAGATCATCACCGAAGAGGGCGGTGCCGGTCGGGAAAGTTACGTTTGAAACCAGACCGCGACGTTCCCAATCTTGATCCGGAGAGAAGAGTGGATAGTGGAGGCGGCCTAAGTATTTCAGCGGATCTTTTTTGCTCACCAGCGCGGCTGCGGCGTGGTAGATGCGATCTTTGTTTAGCTCTTCGACTCCATGATAAATTATAAGCCAACCGTGTTTAGTTTCAATAGGCGGAGCGCCGCCGCCGATGTTTCGCGACTCGAACCAGTATTTGTTCTCGAGCACGACGTATTTGGCTAGATTTTTTAGATACTTGAGCCAATATTCTTTTGATTGAAGCTGCTTAAAATTATCGAAGTAGATGAGCTGGATGTCGGGAAGGATGCGATGAAGAAGGGCAAATTTACCATTTATTTTTTTCGGGAAGAGAATGCCGTCTTTTTCCCATAGATAAACGTCTTTGCCACCGTATTCTTCATAATATGACTCGAACATAAAGTAACGGTCTTTGAGTTTTTCATTGCGGAAGATGTGTCCGACACGATCGTAGGTGATTTTTGGAGTTATTAGTCCTTTTCGGTCGAAGGTTTTTAAATCTTTACTGGTAGCGTAGGCAGAAAGGGCGTTTTTGCCATCATGTGCCACATAGGTCATATAAAAGGTGTCTCCGATTTTAGAAATTCTAGGATCCTCCATCCCCTTCTTCTCATAGGGATATTTGCCTTCTAAAATCGGTTTGTCCCATCGCTCAACAACTTTAGTTGGGCCTTTTAATTTGGCGTAGCCGATTGACGAGTTCATACGTTTATCGACAGCTCGATAAAAGACGTGCACAAATTCCCCTTCTTGATAGACGCCGGGATTTAGAACCGAACGATTTTCGAACTGATTTTCAGTTGGCGCCAAGACGATGCCAAGCTTTTCAACTTTAACTTTCCCTCGTTGCATACGCGCAGGGTGTAAGTTAATTGTACTCTAGCTACGCTTAAATGAAAGCGCTGGAGTGTTTATAAGTCGGTTGTGCGCCCACTAGGATTTGAACCTAGGACCATCTCCTTAAAAGGGAGCTGCTCTACCGGACTGAGCTATGGGCGCAAATCAATTAAAACGGTTCGAGGGTTATTATAGCTCTTTTTCTAAATCTTCCAATAGCTTCTTGGCTTTGGCGCCCGGTTTCTTGGGAGCGCGAACTAGAAACTTAATAAGAAGATCGCCGCGGCCGTAACTGCCGAAATGAGGCATACCTTCGCCCTTAACCCGCAGATCTTCTCTTAGATCGAAGTGAGCCGGAATATCCAAATTGATTTTCCCGCCTTGAATGGTGGTGATTTCAACTTTTTTTCCTAACAAAAGGTCGACTACGTTTAGTTCTTTTCTAGTGATCAAATCGTCTCCGTGCCTAAGGAAAATGCTATGCGATTTTATTCTGATTCGAAGATAAAGATCGCCTTCAGTAGCGCCTCTCTCCCCTGCTTCGCCCATTTTTTTGAGCTGGATGATTTGGTTATCCTGAATGCCGGGTAAAATTTCCACCGAAACTTCTCGCTCCGCTGACTTGCGTCCGCTTCCACGGCAAACGGAGCAAACTTTGTTTGGAATTTGGCCTTGGCCGTGGCAGTTTTGACACGGCTTAACTTGATAGAAGCTGCCAAAGAATGTCCGACTTTGTTCTTTTATTTCTCCTTGGCCGGCGCAGGTGTTACAGGTAGTAAAACCCGATGTAGCATCGGCTCCTTTTCCAGAACAAGCCTCACAACGAATATGGCTCGCGATTTTAAATTTTTTCACACTACCCCTGAAGGCTTCTTCTAGACTAATTTCAAGACCAACTTCGATATCCGAACCGCGCTGATAGGTTTTTTTCTTTGGTTTCACCCCGAGCCCTTCGAAAAAACTGTCAAAAATCTCGCCAAGGTCGCCGAGGTCTGAATAGGAACCATCCCCGCTTTGAGCGCCGTAAGAGCTAAAGCCCTCAAAACCGCTGCTGTTAAACGGATTTGCCGAGCCAAAACGATCGTATTGCGAGCGTTTATTTTTATCCGAAAGAGTTTGATAGGCTTCATTTATCTCTTTGAATTTTTCGCTATTGCCGCTTTTTTTGTCAGGATGATGCTCGTGCGCAAGTTTGCGATAAGCTTTTTTAATTTCCTCATCAGTCGCGCTGCGGCCAACGCCGAGAATTTCGTAATAGTCTCTCATTTTAGAGGGTGAGTGTCTCTTTGGTTCTGGTTTCGCCGGCAACAAAGATAAAATTTAGCGCTAGCATTAAATGAATAAGGACGTAAATAATTATGGCGATTATAGGCACTAAAATGACGCCAAAGCTTCTTACGGCAAGAAAAAGCAGGATCGTCCAAACAAGCCGAAATTCAGCGCTATGTTCATTCTTTAATCTTTCGATATTGGAGGTGACAATACTATAAGCAACATCACTCACGCTTTCGCTTGGTTTGGCGTCGGTTTTTACTTTCGTGGAAATATTTTGCAAGATGACTTTCGCCGCTTCTTTGGTGGTCTTTTCTTGAATTGGAACCGGCAAGGCTTCAAAGCCGGGGATTTTCTGCGTCTGAGAGAAGGCTAGGTCTTCCGCAAAATCCGTGATTGTGCCGCGGAGGTTGACACCGGGATAAATTTTTTCAACGACGCCGGCCGTCCAACTGAAAAACCCATCGAAGGTCGCTCGGGAAATAAAGTTTTCGCGAACATTGAATTTAGGAAAGTAAATTATGATTACCATCAAGACAACGGCACTCACGAGCTTGGCGCCTCTGGCCCGAGCCACTTTGAAATAATTCGGTTCCATCGTGTTGGCTATTTCGGTGCGGCTGTTGATTTCTCCCCAAACCGAAAAAAGCAAGGAAACTCCCATAGCGGTTACAAGCAAGCCGCTTGGCAGGGTATAGAAGAAAGCGAAAAGCGCGGCAATCTCCAAAACAACCACTAGAGTTCGGCGCTTAAGATTTTTTATAAGGATTGTTTCAAGAATCGAGAAGATTAAGAAGACTGCGAGCGCAATAGTAGGAAACCAAAAAGACGCTTTGCCAGCGAGATAGGCGTAGTAGCTATAACTAAAAACTCCAGCCGAAATAACCGAAAGAGAGTCGAGGATGATGGCTTTATAAAACCCCCTCGGCATACTTTCCCTTTCCATCGGAATCTGCTTAATAAAATTTTCTGAAGGAGGGGCTCCTAGTATCATAGAGAAGACTTTGGTTTTTACTTCAATTAGCTTTGGCTCGGTTCGCCTTGGGTTGGTTCCGGATTTTCTTCCAGGTTCTCAGGTTTTGGTTCTTCGCTTGGTTTATTATCTTGATTATACATTGTTTGCCCGATTTTTTGAATCTCAGCAGAAAGGTTCGCTAAGGCGCTTTTTATCTCTTCTAGATTATCCCCTTCTTTAGCTTTCTTTAAGATCTCAATTTTTTCCGTGACTCCCTTTTTGACGTCTTCTGGAACTTTATCGCCAGCTTCGCGAAGTGATTTCTCCGAGAGATAGAGGGTGCTTTCGGCCTGATTTTTGGTTTCAATTAAGTCTTTTTTTTGCGCGTCTTCTACGGCGTGCTCCGCAGCTTCACGTTTTAATTTTTCAATTTCGTCTTTTGAAAGGTTGGTTGAGGCCTCAATTTTGACCGACTGGGTTTTTCCGCTAGCTTTATCTTTCGCGGATACGCTAAGGATGCCGTTGGCGTCAATGTCGAAAGTGACTTCAACTTGCGGAACTCCGCGAGGCGACGGAGGAATGCCATCTAAAATAAATCGAGCTAAGGTTTTATTATCTTGCGCCATCGGCCGTTCGCCTTGAAGAACGTGGACTTCGACCGAAGTTTGATTGTCGGCGGCGGTTGAGAAGACCTGTGTTTTGGCGGTGGGAACAGTGGTATTTTTTTGAATCATCGGGGTAGCGACGCTGCCTAAGGTTTCGATGCTTAAGGTGAGGGGTGTGACGTCTAAAAGCAGAATATCTTTTACGTCACCTTGAAGAATTCCGGCTTGAATGGCCGCGCCGATTGCCACCACTTCGTCTGGATTAACACCTTTATGCGGTTCTTTACCGAAAAGTTTTTTTACGGCATCAGAGATGGCCGGCATGCGAGTTTGGCCTCCAACCAGAATAACTTCATTAATTTCGGAAAATTTAAAACCAGCGCCTTTGGGAGCAGGAGCGGTGACGGTTTCTTCGGTGAGTTTGATGGAACGGTCAATATATTCTCGAACCAACTCTTCGAGTTTAGCCCGAGAGAGCTTCATACTAAAGTGTTTTGGCCCAGAAGCGTCTGAGGTGACATAGGGTAAATTGATTTCGGTTTCGATGGCGGTTGAAAGTTCGTGTTTGGCGCGTTCGGTGGCTTCTTTGAGCCGCTGAAGGGCGAGCGGATCTTTAGAGATATCAATCCCCTCTTGTTTTTTGTATTCCGCTACGAGATATTCGTTAATTTTTTTGTCGAAATCGTCTCCGCCGAGATGAGTGTCTCCGCCGGTGGCTTTGACTTCAACGATATTGTCCCCCACTTCCAAAACAGAAATATCAAAAGTGCCACCGCCAAAATCGTAGACGACAATTTTTTCGTTCTTTTGTTTATCAAGACCGTAAGCCAAAGCGGCCGCCGTGGGTTCATTAACAATTCTCGCGACTTTAAGGCCGGCTATTTCGCCGGCGTTTTTGGTGGCCTGCCTCTGCGAATCGTCGAAATATGCAGGGACAGTAATCACTGCCTCGTCTATTTTTTCTCCAAGTTTCGTCTCGGCATCGCTTTTGAGTTTGGCTAGAACCATAGCTGAAATTTCCTCCGGCTTGTACCATTTATCACCCATCTTGATTTCAATACTGCCGGTAACCGATTTTTGAATATCGAACGGCAACCAAGCCTTATCGCGTGCCACTTCCAGATCGTCAAATTTCCGGCCTATAAGACGCTTGATTGAGTAAATGGTGTTTTTAGGATTGGTAACAGATTGGCGTTTTGCGAGAAGACCGACAAGGCGCTCATTGGATTTACTCGTCGCGACGATTGAGGGCGTGGTGCGGTTGCCTTCCGTGCTTTCCAAGACCTCCGGACTACCGCCGCGCATAACAGCGACAGCAGAGTTTGTGGTTCCAAGATCGATTCCTATAATTTTACCCATATGTTTATTTTGTTTTTATGATTTTTTATTTAAGACGACTGGTTTTTTGAGATTCGGACCCGCGCGGGCCTTATGATTTTATCATAGAGTTTGTAGCCGATCTCAATTATATCAACAACTGTTCCGGGCGGTCTTTCTGATTCCATTTCACTTAAGGCTTCGGCTATCTGGGGATTGAATTCATCTCCGGGCTTGATTTCGATTTTTTCAAGACCACGTTTTTTTAGAACATCGAAGATTTGTGAACGGATCATGTAAATTCCCCTTTCGACCGGACCAGGTTTTTCTAAAGCAGAGAGACTGAGATCAAAATTGTCCATAATATTGATGAGTTCATAAATTAGATCCTCAAGGCCATATTTGCCGATTTCCTCAAGGCGCCTAAGTTCTTCTTTTTTGTAATTGATGAAGTCGGCTTTAGCTCTTTGCCATCCAGAAAGATATTCATCTCTCATTTTTTCCGCTTGAGCTAGTTTTTCTTTTAATACTTCTGATTCATTATTATCACCCGCGACACCGTCTATTGAATTTTTATTTTCGTTTTCCTCCATTAGTTTCTTTTATGCTTTTGAATGTTTTGACGACTTTTTTGTAATTCATACGCTTAGGGCCGATAGCTAGAAGTAAAAGATTTCGGCCGTCGATGCTGCATTTTTTCGCAACAACCGAAAGTTCTTCACTTGCAGTGAACGGACTTTTTTTCCCGATAAAAACCTGAATAGAATCTTCCGGAAACATTTTGCCGTTGAAATTCTCGATTTTTTTGTCGAGCTCTTCGAAGTCACGGATGATGCCTTTAATTTCTTTTTGGCTATCCCAACTTAAATTATCAATTAATGTCTCAAGGCCGGTTTTATAGACCCGTTCTCCGGTTTCCGGTTCGATGGCGCTTAATAAATTTAAATGGTTTGAGAAAAGGTCAACAAAATTAAGCCAGTCCTGATCGTGAAGGCATTTTTGAAATTCGTTATCAAGAGAGGTTTCGGTTTCATTCGATAAAATCTTGCTTACAAAAAACTCATAAGCGCTATCACTTGGAACGCGACCAGCTGAGTGGTACGGCTGTTCTAAATAACCGATGTCGGTTAAATTCTCAAGCTCATGGCGGATCATTGCCGGCCGAATGCCGAAGTCATATTTCTCATAAAGGGAGCCAGAAGAAACCGGAACTCCGTTTTTTATAAAGGATTCAATGACGGCGTTTAATATGTTTTCGGCGCGCTTTTCCATAATTTAGCTACGGAATACGGATTTAGTACGAATATACAGAAACCAGTATAGCCGTATTAGCAATCGTGTCAAGGGATTGCTAATAGTCACTCCTGTTTTGTTTCCGGGAACCGGTTGTTCCCTTGCTCCTGCGGCAAGAGCCAACCTGCCTCTCGGCATTTTCGCTCCGTTAAAATTCGGAGGCCAAGCCGAAAATGCCTCCGAGAGCTTCCCGGAAACAAAACACTCGCTTAGGGGCTGAAATTTGGGTTCTGGGGTGCCAATTTATTAGAGATAGCTTTTATGGTAGAATTGAGGTATGGAAACCATAAAGGGCAAGGTGAGTTGGATAGATATAGTTAAGCCGAGCGAAGGTGATATTAATTGGCTAAAAAAGACTTACCACTTTCACCACTTAATATTAGACGAGTTGCGATTGCCCTCGGCGAGATCGAAAGTTGATTTTCACAAGGATTATTTTTATTTTGTTTACTACTTTCCTGTTTATGATCCGGTAGAGAAAGTTTCAAGGCGGGGCGAGATAGACTTTATAGTCACTAAAAAGGAGGTTATCACTGTTTCCTATGAGGAAGTTGAGGTTTTTAACGGCAAGCGAAAATCTCTAAAACCAGAAAGCCATATTTTGCTGGATTCGTTGACACTTGTGCATTACTTAATTGAAACCTTACTTAGTTTTCAGCAAAGGCAGCTTATCCACATTGGCCAGAAAGTGGAAGAAGTGAGCTTGGAATTGTTTAAGGAACGGGAAAAGCAAAGAGAACAGGAGCTGCTTCAGAAGATTTCTTATTTAAAAAGAGATATTTCTCAATATAGAATTATCATCAAACCACAGCGGCATATTCTGGAATCTTTTTTCCAAGGCGGATGTAATTTTTTAGGCACTCAATGTCAGATTTATTTAAATGATTTAATCGGCGAACATATGAAGATTGTGGATCAACTAGAAGACTACCGACAAGCAGTTGAGGATTTTGAGTCCACGAATAATCAATTGATCGGTTTGAAAAACGCACAGGTGGTGCGGACTTTTACAATTTTAGCTTTCGTGACATTCCCGATGATGCTTTTTTCCGCTATCTTCAGTATGAACACAAAGAACACTCCAATTGTTGAGAGCGAAAATGGTTTTTGGATTATTCTAGCGATAATGGTGGCGGCGATGTTCGTGATGTTTGCTTATTTCAGAAAACGGGATTGGTTATAGTTAAATTTTTTACTTGTGAATTGGAATTCGAAAGCCGGACTCACTTGTCCGGCTTTTATTTAGTGCCGATTTGCACCGGATTTTATCACGCGACCATCTGGCGAGCTCGCCCGAGTCTTTTGATTTCTCGATCGAGAATTTTCTCGACTCTGCTCTTCTGGTAGTCAGTTCCCTGGCGGCGAATAAGACGAGCGATTTTCGTCGTTATTCTTTTTTCGCGGAGAAGAAAACCACAGATTGCAACAGCGATTCTGGCGCTTTTGCAATCATCAAGTACTTCACACAGAATACTCGCTGTTGGCTTTCTGCTTCGCAGTATTCGCCAGGCGGCAACATCGAACATATTCTCAGTTGTCTCAGGGAGAGCTCTTACGAGATTTAGTAATTGCGGTGCTGAGATTTCAGACACGCAGAGTTTGTTCCATAAAACCAACTTCATCTCTGAGGGAATTGCGCTTTCGCCGGCGACGTGATAGATGAAATCTTCGAGCGTTATTTCCCTGCCTAAAAACCGTTGACTAAACTCGTTAAGAAGGTTCTGTATGGCGGGGGTTCTCTTGGTGGTTGACAGTTCGGATAGCCGAATGTATGCCTCGGTCAAACCGGCGACAATCGTTTTTGGAGGTTCGGGCATCTTGATCTCTCCTATCTGGTCGTTAGGGTTTCAATTTATCTGTATTAATTTTATTGCGAAATAAATGCTTTGTCAATTTACTTTGGCGAGATTTTCCGCCCCGTGTTAGAATTTAACTATCTAATAAGGGTAAAATATGAATTTCATAAAAATCTATTTATTCGATACTTTAAGCGGGAAAAAGGAGCTAGTCGAGAAACCGAAAGGCAGGCCTTTGAGGTTTTTTATTTGCGGACCGACGGTTTATGACTATTCTCATATCGGACATGGGCGAACCTATGTAGCTTTTGATGCTTTAGGGAAATATTTAAGAAGTACGGGTCTTGAGGTTTTTTATTTGCAGAATATTACAAATATCGATGATAAGATTATCCGCCGCGCCGAAGAGGAAAAGACCGACTTTAAAACTGTAGCCAAAAAATTTACACAAGCTCATCTTAGGGATATGAAGTCTTTGGGAGTAACGGCGGTTAATAAATATGCTCTCGCCACCGACTATATACCTGAAATTATTAAGCAAGTCCAAAAGCTGATTCAAAAAAAGCACGCCTACGTTATCGAGAAAGACGGAATTTATTTTGATGTTACGACTTTTAAGGACTATGGGAAGCTTTCGCGGCGAACAACTTTACAGGCGGAGGACGGAATAAGCCGGATTGATGAAAGCGTCGGTAAAAGAAATAAGGCAGATTTCGCGCTTTGGAAGTTTTCGAAATACGAAGAAAAACGAATGGAAAACGAAAGAACACTAAAAATTAACAACGAGAAGCCGAGTTGGCCATCCCCTTTCGGACTTGGACGGCCGGGATGGCACATTGAAGATACGGCGATAAGCGAAAAATTTTTTGGTCCACAATATGAAATTCATGGCGGGGCGGTAGATTTAAAATTTCCTCACCACGAAGCCGAAATCGCCCAGCAGGAATCAGCGTCGGGAAAAAAGCCCTTCGTGAAAATTTGGCTTCATACCGGGTTTTTAACCACTCAAGGAGAGAAGATGTCTAAAAGTTTAAGAAATTTTATTACTATCGATGATTTTTTGAAGAATTTTTCGGCGCAGGTATTTCGGCTCTTGGTTTTGAGCAGCCACTACCGATCCCCTATTGATTACGTCCAGAAAATCGGAAATGAAAATCAAGCAAAGTGGATGGGAATTTTAGAATTTTTGGCGAAATTAAAATTAATCATTGCCAAAACCGGGGGCGAGGGAATTGGCCGGCGAAATTTCGAAGAATTCCAAGCAAAGTTTAGTGAAAGCTTAGCGGATGATTTTAATACTCCAAAAGCTTTTGGGGCTCTTTTTACGCTGATGGCATTCGTTAATCCGAGAATATGGAAAGCTACAAAATCCGAAGCTAAGGAATTATATGCTTCTGTTTCGACGGCTTTGAAATCACTTGGATTTAAGATAGGGTTTCCAGAAATTCCCAGGAAAATCGAGGTTTTACTTAAGGAAAGAGAGGAGTTAAGACGAAATCAACAGTTTACGCAATCCGACCGCTTGAGAAAAAAAATTAATGATTTAGGATTTGGTATAGAAGATACTCCTTTAGGACCATTCGTTTGGCCTCTTAGATAGTTGTCTTCGTTTTATTATGGCTAAAAAAGATATCGCGGCGCGAGTGCCGCCAGCAAACCAGGAGGCGGAGCAATCTGTTTTGGGCGCGATTTTGATCGACAAAGATGCCATTATTAAAGTAGCGGATCTTTTAACGGCGGCTGATTTTTATCATCCTTCGAATGCGAAAATTTTCGAAATGATGATCGAGCTTTTCGAGAAGCACCAGCCAATTGATGTTTTGAGTGTTAGTAATCGGTTAAAAGAACGTGGAATTTTAAAAGAGGTCGGAGGTTCGAGTTATTTAGCGGATTTAACTAATGGAGTTCCGACATCGTCGCACATTGCCGGGTACGCAAAAATTGTGAAAGAGAAGAAGGTGCTACGCGATTTGATTCGTGTTTCGGCTGATATTACCGAAGATGTTTTTTCGCAGCCGGGAGAAGTGGAGGATCTTTTAGATGATGTGGAACAGAAGATTATGGCGATTTCGCAGAAATCAATGCCTCAAAATTTAGTTCATATTAAGGACGAACTTAAAACAGCTTACGAAAGAATTGAGAAATTGCATCGCGGAGAAGGAGCGATCAGGGGCGTGCCAACTGGTTTTGACGGATTAGATAATCTTCTTTCTGGCCTTCAGAAATCGGATTTGGTTGTTTTGGGGGCAAGGCCGTCTTTAGGCAAGACTTCATTGGCGCTCGATATCGCGCGGCACGCGGCGCTTAAAGCCGGCGCTTCGGTTGGAATTTTTTCACTTGAGATGTCGCGAGAACAAGTGATTGACCGGTTGATTTCGGCGGAGTCTCAAGTTCCCCTTTGGCGGCTTCGAACCGGAAGAATTTCGGACGATTCGGAATTTGAAATGATACAGTACGCCTTGGATCGATTATCGAATGTGCCAATTTATGTAGACGATAGCGCGTCGCCGAATGTTATGCAGATTCGCTCGATGGCGCGCCGAATGCAGATGGAGCACGGCTTGGATCTTTTAGTAGTCGATTATCTGCAATTAATCCAGCCAAGAACTAACGCGGACAATATGGTTCAGCAAGTAACAGAGATTTCACGTGGATTAAAGGCGCTCGCAAGAGAGCTTAAAATTCCGGTGCTGGCTTTGTCCCAACTTTCAAGAGGGGTGGAACAGCGCGACCATAAAGTGCCGAGATTGTCCGACTTGCGCGAGTCGGGAAGTATTGAGCAGGATAGCGATGTAGTGCTGTTTATTTACCGGAAAGACCGAGAGAGAACCGACATTAGCCTCCCGCTCGAAGAGCAGAATGTGGCGCAAATTATTATTGCCAAACACAGAAACGGCCCACTGGGATCGGTGGAGCTTAAATTTGACCCTGAACGCGTAACTTTTAAAAACATAGAAACCCGGTACACCGAAGTAGCGGCGGAAGCAATATGAATTTACCGCAACCAATTCGAAAATTGGCCGACCATTTGGCGGATTTGCCATCAATTGGACCGAGGCAAGCCCTGCGGCTGGTTTTCTATTTTTTAAGTCAAGGGAAGAATGAGATGAACGAGTTGGCACGAAGCATCGACGACTTAAGCGGTTTAAAACTCTGCTCCAATTGTTTTTTTGTTCATCAGAACCAAGGCGGGCTTTGTGATATTTGCGGGGATAAAAATCGCCGAAAGGATTTAATCGCTATTATAGAAAAGGAAACGGACCTGCTTTCGATTGAAAGTACGCGAAAATTCCACGGGCGGTATTTTATTTTGGGACCAATCCCTAAAACCGGCGTACTTGAAGATTGGCAGAAGTTAAGAGTTCAAGTATTGAAAGCTTTTATTAAAAATGAAATTTCCCAGCAGGCGGAAGAAATTATTTTGGCGTTTAGCCCGACATCAAACGGAGACTTTAACTCTTCGCTTTTAATCAAGGAGCTATCCCCTTTTACTAAAAAGATCACTCGCTTAGGGCGAGGATTGCCGACGGGGGGCGAGATTGAATTTGCGGATGACGAAACTTTGGGAGAGGCGCTTGCTAAGAGGAGCTAGGTTTAATTTCGATTTCGCACAAAAACACGCTATCAATTTTCCCAGCGAGAAAATTGCGCTCGCTCTCGGCCTTGCTCTCCCGTTGAAACGGGAACCATGCCCGCTCGGCCTGCGAGACGGTCTTCTTAGCGAAATCGAAATTAATATGAGATAGGAAAAGAAGAGGTGGACTTTGGAAGAGGGAGTGGTAGTATGGAAGCAGAGGTTTTTTGGCGCTCTTTGAAAACTAACACTGGAGGATGTGATGGATTCAAGCGGAGTTCAGAGTACTGTCGGCGTTTGGAATGCGATTGTGATTTTCTGTGCCGTTGCAGGAGTTGCTCTTTTCGGGAAGAGGATACTCGAGGAGGTGTCTTGGTGGCCATTTTACTTGATCATGTGGGCATCAGGTCTATTTAGCAAGGGAGATGATGACTAAGTCGAGTATCTCAGACTAACGAAGAAGGTTCTTTAGCTTATTGAATCGAGAGAAAATCCAATAGAGGAGGTCGCGATGGCGTTTCTTGAAAAAGTTCTTCGATTCATCGCTTCTCGAGATCCGGGAATAAGCCAGATGTTCTTTCTCTGTATTCTCGGCTTGCTCGCCACTTTGGTTAATGAAAGGCAGTGCGGGGGTGGACGATGAGCGAAAATTGGATCCAGGCAGTCGTGAGAGTTCTCTTTCTAATGACTGTTTGTTGCACGGTGTTTTATTTAGCCGGCGCAACTACTGAGAAGAAGAGGGGTGGTAATCCGTTTCTAGTGATCGGGAAGAGAACTTATCTGGGTTTTCTGAATGTTGTCGGCCTAATACTCCTCGGGTGTTTTATAGTCGCTGACTGTGTGCGAGAAGTCAGTGAATTGGCTTCCTCGGGCATATTTTCAAAGGAAGGCGGTGTGAGCTGATGAGCCATGACCAACAAACAATGCGCACGCTCGTGGCATATTTTCTTTTGATGCTGCTGAACTTCGGCATAATAAGTTGGGAAGAGTGGCAAAACAAGAATTGTAGGTGGCTAAGGCGCTACCTGCGGCGGGGTACACGAAGCCTAGATAATTTTCAAGCCTAGGTGGACGAGTTTGAAACAATTGGGCGACATCCTCACGGGTGTCGCCTTTCCATTTTCTACTATTAGCTTTTACTATTAACCATGCCTAACAACTAATGTATCTCCATCTTGGATGACGTATTCTTTGCCTTCAAGGCGGAGCAATCCTTTTTCGCGAGCTTTGGACCAAGAACCAACTTCGAGGAGTTTTTGCCAATTTATCACTTCGGCGCGAATGAATTTTTTTTCAAAATCAGTATGAATAACTCCGGCAGCTTGGGGCGCTTTCATTCCTTTTTTAATAGTCCAAGCGCGAGTTTCGTCTTCGCCGGTAGTTAAGAAACTTATAAGATCTAGAATTTCGTAGGATTTTTTTATTAATTCATCCAGTTTTTCGGCTTTCGATAAATCCATATAAATGTAATCTCCGCCGACCTCTTTGATTTTTTTCTTTAGACTATCCCCTATCTGAGATTCTTCGCCGTTTATTAAATAGAGTTGTTTTTTAGCGGTTAGGAGCTGAAGTTCGGTGACGATTTCTTCGCCAGCGAATTCTATGGAGAGATGATCTTTTAAAAGTTTCTGTTTGAGTTTGAGTAAAATTTCTAAATTTTTAGCCGATTTTTTCCCTTCTGGCGTAGGAATACGGCTTTCTTTTTCTAAACTGCCGATTCTTTTTTCGACTGTTTCCAAATCTTTAATAATTAATTCAGTATTAATGATAGCCATATCGCGCTCGGGATTAACGGAATTTTCAACGTGGATAATTTCGGGATTTTCAAAAACCCTCAAAACCGTCACGATGGCTTGGGTTTCGCGAATATGCGAAAGAAATTTATTACCAAGGCCTTCTCCGGTTGAGGCGCCTTTTACGAGTCCGGCGATATCGTAAAACTCCACGACGGCGGGGATTTTCTTTTTTGACTTGCTTAATTCGGCAAGCTTATCGATTCTTTCGTCCGGGACAGGAACAATACCAATGTTAGGGTCAATAGTGGCGAAAGGATAATTGGCAATTAAAATATCCTGCTTGGTTAGGATTTTGAAAAGGGTGGACTTCCCGACGTTGGGTAGCCCCACAATGGCGATGGATAGTTTCATAATTTTGCTACGAAATACGAATTGGTACGAATATACGAATAATACTGATTTCAACGAAAAAGAAAAGACCTCAAGGCTTTTGGCGAAGAGGTCTTTCGTCTTGCGCG
This sequence comes from Patescibacteria group bacterium, assembly GCA_038058095.1. Classification (GTDB taxonomy): domain Bacteria; phylum Patescibacteriota; class Minisyncoccia; order UBA6257; family 2-01-FULL-56-20; genus VMFW01. Next base: position 28,311 of record JBBUBW010000012.1, read on the forward strand.
GATCGACTCCGCAATCTGGTTCGGTACTGTTCAGTAGCCTGCTGCTCGCGCTAGATCATGCAGGGCAGCGAGAGATGCCAAGAGGGTGAGCTGCTGCATAGGGTTGTCTACGTTGTGGGAGGAAAACCTGTACCCCCTTCCTCTTCCTATTGAGTTGATGTCTGGACAAATTCCAACTCCATGGCCAGGGCACATGATATTGAGTTGACCATTCTCGCCTTGAGTGTAGGCCTGGAAATAATAGCCGTCGGAGCTGGGTATTTCACCTTCGACCTGTTCCCACGCTGTACGCATTGCCGTGATCATTTCGGGAATTGGACCTGGACCCCTCGACTCGAGGTAAGACACGAGTTTTCGGCTATAGTTCCCGCGGAGTTCTCCGCCGTGCGCTTCTTTTGATGTAGTAGTGGTTACAGTGAGTAGTTGTGGCATTACGGATATCGTTTCCCTATCTGGGAACTCTAGAAGTATAAATAATAGCGATAGGGTTGCGGACACCGCAAATACTTCTTGCCAGTCGTAGCAAACCTCCCAACCATCATCACAAGCAAAGCACTTATCGTTATTAAACTCCCTCCGTTTTCCAGTTCCCTTGCATCGAGGACAACGTTTGCCAGTCCGCTTGCGCACTCGCGGGATCGGAATAGCATGTTCGAGGAAGCCATTCGCCGTACCAAAGTATCTGAGAGATCTTTCGAAACCAAAGTCTCCTCTCAGAATCCCACTAACTTCACTAAACCCAAAATCGCTTCTGAGGTTTTCAACTATGGGTGCGCTTGTTGACACTTCGCCATATTGATTTACAAAGTCGGAATGGATACGAAGGTAAAGTCCTGCCTGCCCGCTTCTCCCTTTAAGAGAGAGCTCGTACCAACATGGCATAGTACCACGCATTAACATTTCTATACTTCCCACCTTCCACCTCGTTTCTATGTTGGGTTGCTGGAAATCAACTTTTAGTGACGCTCGAAGTAGCCGTTATTTCAAGCTTACTACAAATAAACTACCTCTTGGCTGACGTTGTGTCAATTTGTATTCAAACTAAAAACCACCTTTTGGGGTGGCTTTTAGGTTCTTTTCTTTGCTTACTTATCAAGTCTGACTCGGTGTGGTTTCCGGCAAGATGATAACGTCGCTTGGCGGCGCATTCACTTCCGGTTCAAGGTTAAAATCCAAGGCTGCGTTAATCGCATCTAAACTCACTGCGGCCGTATTTTCTACCTCAGTTTTTTCTTTCGATCTTCGCTTGAAGAATAAAAAGTAGAAAACGGAAAGTAGAAGAGCTAGCAAAATTATCGCGAGAGCTAGCTTTAGGCCGGTGAATTGCGCTAGTAATCCTGCAAGCAGACCAGTGGACGGATTAGGTTCGCCGGACTGCGAATTATTCGATGTGTTGTTGGTGATTGTTTCTGTTGAGGTCGAGACGCCTTTGTTTTCTTCGCCAGTGCTAGAAGGTTCGCTTCTAAGATTGACGTTTTCTCCAGTATTAAGTTGTAAAGGTACTTCGATAATCGGTGGATTACTAACGGTGATTTCGAAACTGGCAGTCGCTTTGGTTTTTCCATTCGAGACTTCCACGGTTACCAAGTACGGATTTGCTCTTACTTGCCATAGGGTCGGTATCCAAGTGATGGTTCCGATGTAGTTGAAGATCTGCATGCCATCCGGTGCATCTATTAAACGAAAGATAAGCGGATTATTTCCAGGGTTGGCGGCTTTTACTGTGTAATAGTAAAGCCAAGTTGCGGTGGCGTTTTTAGGCGGGTTGAAATCGGTAAAAACGGGCGGTTGGGCCGGCGACACGTTCGGTACCGGAGCAGAGAAAGTAGCCGCGCCTCCCCCTATCGTGACACTTCCACCTCCTCCACCCGGAACTCCAACATTTCCACTAGTATTACCTCCTCCCGGATTATTGCCGGGCGGATTATCGGCTGGTGGAGTACTAGTTGAAACCGTTATAGAGTAAGCGGTGCTAGTGCTATTTACGCCATCACTGACCTGAATTTTCACAACGTATGGAGTACTGGTCGCGTCGGCTACAGCCGGAGTCCATTCGATTAACCCAGTCGTCGACGAAATGACCATACCTGCAGGATTTTCAAGAAGAGAGAAATCTAATGGTTTGCCTTCGGGATCAACGGCATCAACGTCGTAGTTGTATTTTTTGGTAGCGGTGGCAATCGTCGGAGGGTTGAAGTTGCTGAAGTTGGGGGGAAGATTTGGTGATTCCACAATGCTACAAGTTGGAGCAGGGCCATCGGCGTTGATGAAATCAATAAGAAGAATTAAATCAAAGACATCTGGAGCGCCATCGTTATTCAGGTCATAGTTTGTCCCTTCGATCGGTTTACCACCGCTGAAGATGTATTCAATATAGAGACTGATGTCGTTGGCGTTAAACTTGTTGTCCTGAGTGATGTCTCCGCAGGTGTAGCTCGCTCCATTTTTAGGCGCAGGTTTTACGGCTTCCAATTGAATTTCATAGGTACTGGTTGCTTTTCCATCAGTTGCGATAAATTTTGCCGTGCTAGTGCCTGCGATTAGTGGCTCCCACGTAAATATTCCAGTTGAAGTGGAATAAGTGGAACTGGCCGGCAATTCGTAGCTGATATTTAAAACATCTCCATCTGGATCGGCAATGGCAAGTGGGAAACTATAAACTTCTCCAAGTGTTCCGGCGGCATTACTAATCCCAGTGAAAACCGGAGAACTGTTCGGCTTACAACCAGATATCTCGCCGTCTTTATAGACATAATCGATTAAGGTTATGACATCAAAAACGTCAGATGCCCCATCTTCATTAAAGTCTATAATCGTGCTAGTCGGCTCCGGAGCTCCGCTGAAAACATAGGCGATAAGCGAATCGATATCGGCGCGATCCACTTTTGAATCTTTGTCGATGTCGCCACAGAGATAACCATTTTTGAATTCCGGCGAACGCGGAATAATTTCGGTACTCGACGCTTCGTCAATTTCTACTTCCAATGTTTGGAGGTTGCTGGGTGGCAAAGAGTTGGATGTTAGATTTAATCCTCCTCCTGACAGTTCACTACCAACACTCGAAGTTGAATTTATCGAGTTTTCAGTAGAAGTATCAGTTGACGTAGCATCTTCGAGGTTCTGTGGATTCGCGACTGAATCGGAGATTGTGGCGTTTTCGATCTGAGAGGTCGTAGTGGTTGCTGTGACGATATCGTTTTGGCCTGTTTGAATTGCAAAGTCAGAGCTGGTCGTAGAACTACTGGCGCTGGTAGGCGCAACCCCTTCGTCGCCTAAAACACGACTGATAGGCAGTAAGAGTAAAGCAAAGGAAAAGAATATGATGAATATTCTTTTCATATATTTATGCTTAGGTGACCTTTTAGTTTATTTTTTGGTTCAAGATCTCGGTCTCATTAAAAGTTTTCAAAGAGCGTGAATTTTGCACAAGCGTTGTTGTACGATTGAACAGTACGAAAATAACGCAGGCGCGTCAACGAATTTTGGGGAAAAGAGGAGTAAAACAAAAAACCCCAACTTAACCGGGGTTTTTTATTAAAATTAATTCTTTAATTTAGCGGGTGATGCTGATAGTGGCACTTTGTTCGGCATCAGGGGCGCAGACGGTAATACGGCTATTAGTATTTTTGACAATGCTATAGCCAGCGCCATTAGTTGAAGCTCCACTTGGGTCAGTTGGGATAGCCACGATATATTTTTCATTAAGCGTGGTTGAAGATAGGTCAACTAATACATCGGGAATTGTGCAGCTTGGTGCTCCAGTTCTGCAGATTTCACTAGTAGCTGACGCGCCACACGTTCCGAGTAGAATTGAAGACGGCAAAACGCCATTATTGTCGAGGGCGACTTGGTAGACGGCGTTTAAAATAGTATTTACATCCGCCCTTCTTTGAGCGTTACGGGTGTCGCCAAGCTGCTTACTGGGATTGATGGCGATAATAACAATGCCTGCCAAAATGGAAATGGCGGCTACGACCAAAAGGATTTCAAGTAACGTAAAACCACTTCTGTTTTTTTGGTTTTTCATGATGTATTTATTATAGCACCTTATTTTTTGTAAGTTAATTTTACCTGTGGATTACTCAAATGACCGAGTTTGGCCTCAAAATTCTTGCCAGGTATATCGGATTTTTGGGTTGATTTGAGTAACAGTGACATTTACTTTCCTTATGACAGTTGAAACAGTACCTGTGGCGTTGATCATTTTACTTTGAGGAGCGAGGTTGTTTGTTACGGAATACGAGCAATTACCTTGATTAATTGATAAATTACCCAGACCAGTGAAAGACGGGAGCTCCTTGATGCGCTCAAGCGCGTCTTCAGCGCAGGCAGTGGCAAGATTTTTGGCCTGGCTCGATTGCTCAACGACAATGCTGCTTTTGGCCGAGCCGACGCCCAAAAGCAGAATAGCGGAGGCGATGGCAATGCCAATAGCGCTAGTAATAATAACGCTCATAAGAGTGATAAACCCTCCTTTGCCAGGTTGTAGGTGATAGGTTTTAGTTTTTAGGGTTTTCATTTTTTATCTTAGACTAGCTGAGCTTATAAAGGTTTTGGAATAATCATATTCGTTGCGGTTTTGGGGATTAAGGTGAGTGAGTTTGAATTGGATCTGAATAGTGCCAGAGGTTCCGGCACGGGAAAGATTGTAAAAATTTAAACCGCTTGCGAGGACGCGGAGATTTGTTAATGGGATAGGTTGACCTGTTGCTTCGGTAATTCGGATGGTGCCAGTTGCGAGATTGTAAATAACCGGGTTAATTGATGGCAAACTAAGGGAAAGCGTGGAACTTACAGTGCCAAGACCAGGCGAATTTATGGCCTGGGCGTTGCGGATTGATTGAGTAATGATTTGCATCACCATCAACCCCTGCGAGTCGACTTCGGTTATAGTTTGACTTTTAACTCTTGATTGCAGGGTCGTGGCGATTAAGGCAGAGATGCCCAAAAGAATCGTAGCGGTTAAGCCGACGTAAAGGATGATCTCGACGAGCGAGGTGCCAGAGGTAGGTTTTAGGTGGTAGGTGATAGGTTTTAGAGGCATGAATTAAAATTTGTTCCAGGAAAAATCGAACCAAAAATCTTCATCAAATGAGCCAAATAGGCCGTGCTCGATTTGCCCCCGGCCGCCAGTGGAGTAGAAAGTGTTAGCGGCGCCATTCCAAACTCTGGTCCAGATATCTTGGCTTGTGTCGGCGAGCAAAACTATAATGTCGTCGCTCGCTGGATCTGGAATTAACTTAACTGTTTCCAACGAGGCGGCTGCTCCGCCTAAGTCAGTTAAAGAATTTTCGGCGCTCATGGCGTTAGTGGTTGGATTAAAAGTCCGATATTTAGGAATGGCTTGCGCGGCGGCATTGGCGCCGTTTGAATAAACTACAAGCGCCGGATTGCCGGACTGACTTTCATAAACCAGAGAAAAACTTCTTTGAACACCGGCGTCGGTTTTTACGCCGATTTCGCCATTAGCCAGGGCCGTCCAGGCCGGGGTGGTATCTGACTTCAGGCAATTGATGTCATTAACGCTGTCTTTAAAGCAGGCCAGAAATTCAGCGGCGGCCGGCCTAGCTCGAATCTGGGTGGCTCTAGGAACCGCCGCGATGCTGATATTTTCCACATTCGCGCTCCAAACAGTCCCGTTCCAAATTCGAATATTAGGAAAATTATCTGCCGCTTCATTGAAAGTAAGCGCTCCTGAACTTCCGTCATTTCTCCACGCGAAATCTACGTCCTCATACTGGGGACCGGCCATGGCCGTGCCGTGCTCGAGCAATCCACCCCAACTTGAACCGTTCCAGTAAAAAGTGTTGGTATCGCTTGAGGCATCTAAAACCGCCACCATGGCCTCATTCGTCCCCGGCCGATTACGAACGACAATCCAGTCCGGATTGCCGCCCACGTTTACCGCAGGATTTTGCGCCGACCAATTTGAGCCGTCCCAGATACGATATTTCGGAATGTTTGTATTATCGTCATAGACCGCTAAAAAGTTTCCATTCGCCAGATAATCTCCATCGAAATTGCGAGTGTCGGGACGGGCAGCATTGGCATAACCAGAGAGGAGAATTGAATTCCCCCAAGCAGAACCGTTCCAAACTTGCGCAAAAATATATTGACTAGTGCTTAAAACACTATCGAAATGTTTGGTAATTAAAATTTTCTCGTTGCGTGAGGGCGAAGTATAAAGTTCTACTCGCCGAGTGGCGCGATTTCCAGGAACACCCAATGTCGGAATCGTTAATTCTGGTCCCCAATTGCCATCTGGATCCAGAATTTTATAACGAAGAACGTCGTCTAGGCCGGATAAGTCCGCATAAACCAACATCCCACCTCCTACCGCTCTTCTCCACTCAGTAAGATATGAAGTTAAAGTAATCTGGCCCGAACGACCTTCTTTGGGTTGCCAGGTAACCGTGGTGGTGGCGATTTTTGTGTGGCTATTAATTGTTCCGATTTGAATTTGACGTGTGAAAATGTCGGTTACATCCGAAGTTCCTGATAAAACCCACTGGTTGCTTGAGGTGGCGAGCCCGTAGGTGCCGTCCACGAGGTTCGAAAATTTTTCATCGCGGAGATTACGAATGGCTTCCTGTCCTTCTTCGGCAATTAAAAGAGCTCGAGATCTGATTCCGGAAAGAGCAATGCTTTCTCGACCATAGACTATGGCGGAGATGAGAGCAAGAAGGACTAATGAAAAAAGCGAGACAGCCAAGACGGCTTCAATGAGTGAAAATCCCCTCCTTGAATTTTTGCTTTTAGTAAATAATAGCGCTTTTAAGATTGACATGGATTATGGCTGTTTCTCCGTTTGACGCACTGAATGTGGTAGTAGTTTCGGCAAGAGGCAGGCCAGAATATTTTTGAAAAACCACTTCGCTTGTATCGCTGATTAAAATATTTGAGGAGATGTCGCTTTTTTCGTCAAAATTTGAGTCTCGCGACGCGAAATTATCTCCTTTAAATATAATTATGCTTGAGGTTACGAACTTAACCCCCCATTTACTATCGCCGTCTGAGGCCATTGCCAACTCCGAGGCTCTGCGCAGAGCATTGGCGGAAAGAGTTACCCCGAGACTCAAATCATTTTTGTTTTTGAAGGACTCGTAGACCGGAAGTGAAAAAGCGGAAATTATAGCGATGACGCCCACGACTAGAAGAATTTCCAGAAGAGTTACTCCTGATTGAGAATTATTTTTCGGGCTCATCAAGGTTAATTTTGGTTTAGCCCGCCAATTAAGCTATAAATCGGCAGGATGACTGAGAGAGCGACAGCGACAACGCCAAGCCAAACCAAAACCAAAAGAATCGGCTCGAGAATAACAGCCAAATTTTTAGTGGTGGTGTCGGCTCTTTTTTCGTAGATTTCTCCGATTTTTATCAGAGACTCAGAAAGTCTCCCAGATCCTTCGCCGGCGATTATCATTTGCTGGACCGGTAAAGAAAGGAGCTTGCGAGTTTCGGGGTAGGAGTCGAAGCTTTCCCTAAACGACCCTCCATCTTCAAGACTATCCCTTAAATGGCGATAAAATCTTTGATATCGACGAAGGTTAGTAGCTTCATAAATTGAATCAAGCGAACGTGTTATTAGAAGACCCGAACCAAGCAGGGTGCCCAAAATATAACCAAATCTCGAAAGCTCAATGTCTTGAATTAGTCTTTTTATGCCAGGAATAACTAGAAGGATCGATTGACCGATGAATTTGGTACGTTTGAAGATAAATAAGAAATAAAATATAGCTAACACAACTGCGATGGCGATTGGAACCACGAAAGACCCATAATTTCCGAGGAACGCGCCAATAGCGATTATACCTTTAGTAAGAAAAGGCAAAGAGATTTTGAGCTCGGCGAAGACTTTCGATAATCTTGGCAGAACAAACCAGGCAATACCGAGTCCGATGGTGATGGTGAGGGAAAAAACTATGACGGGATAGATCATAGCTGATCTTACCTTAGAAAGAAGTTCGCGATCTTTTTGCTGTTGAATCGAAACGACGGCTAGGTTTTCGGAGAGTCGGCCGGTTTCTTCGCCAAGCTTAATGAGAAAAACAATATGCGATGGAAGAAGATTGGTATTTTCAAGAGCTCGCCAAAGATAAGATCCGCTTTCGATATCTTCAACGAGAGTATCGATAATCTTCAACATTCGCTTGGATTTTATCTCTCCTCGAATAGCTTTTATAGCCGTCATGATATCCATCCCTGAGGTTAAAAGGACGGCAAGATTTTCAAGAAAATAATCTTTTTCTTTTCCAATTCCGATATTAGAAAACCAGCTACGTCTCTTCGGCAGATTTTTTTGCTGAGTGACTTCGGGAAGAGTTTTCCCCGGCACGTCTGGCATAATTTGTAGAGTTTTCAGGTTCGAGGCGACGCGACCCTTAGGAGTTCCTCGAGGGTAGTAGCGCCGCTTTTAACCTTTTCGACTCCATCTTCAAAAAGAGTATGAAAACCTTTTTGCTTTTTAGCCACTTCGAAGATTTGAAGGCTAGAAGGATTTTTTAGGATAAGTTCCTGAATTTCTTGATTAACGCGGATAAACTCAAAAAGCGCCGTTCGGCCCTTATAGCCCGTGCCGCCGCAAACGTCGCAGCCAGTACCCCTATAAACAGTTTCTGATCCTTTCGAGAAATGACTCATAAGTTCTGGGGGGATTTTAATAATTTCTTCTGGAGTGAGGGTTACGCTTTGGCGGCAATTTTCACAAATTTTTCTAACTAAACGTTGAGCAACAATTAGTTCTAAAGTTGAAGCTACAAGGAATGGCTCAATGCCCATATCGATTAAACGAGGAATGGCGGTGGCGGCATCGTTCGCGTGAAAGGTGGATAGTAAAAGATGGCCCGTTAAAGCGGCGTTTACGGCAATAGTAGCGGTATCGGGACCGCGAATTTCGCCGACCAGAATGATATTGGGATCTTGCCTTAATATTGACGGCAGACCTTTTGAGAAGGTGAGGTCGGTTTGGCGATTGACTTGGATCTGGTTAATGCCGACGATTTTATATTCAACCGGGTCTTCGATAGTCATAATATGAACCTCGGGGCGGTTCAATATTTTGATTAGGGCGTAAAGGGTGGTGGTTTTTCCGGAACCAGTTGGGCCGGTGACAAGAATCATTCCGAACGGTTTTTTGGCTGATTCGGTAATGATTTCCTGATCCGCCGACGAAAGGCCTAAATCGGCAAGAGTAAACCCTCGAACGTATTCGGCGAGAATTCTAATCGCCACCTTTTCACCGTCGAGTGTAGGAACGATTGAGATACGGAGGTCGGTTATTTTTCCGTTTCGAGTGTAGCGAATAGCTCCATCTTGAGCTGAAAAGTGCTCGTCAATGCGCAGATGCGCCTGAACCTTGATGCGGTTTAAGATGCTACCATATTGATCTTTGGGAATACGGCCAACCTCGCGCATTATGCCATCGATGCGAAAACGAATATTGGTTTCTTTTTCCAGTGGCTCGAAGTGGATGTCCGACGCTCGAGACGCTAAGGCGTCCTCAAGAATTTCTTCTATAATGCCAGGAGCGACTTTATTTTTTTCGTTAATAATTTTAACGAAACGAGCTTCGAGGCTTTGGCGATAATTTAAAAGAGCTTCCGTTATATCTTCGGGGAATGAATAGACAAAACTGATTTTTTTGTTAGGGAAGATTTTCTGGAGTTCGGCTGCAGTTTCGGCAATCGGAAAATTATCTGCGGCCACGATGACGCTTTTTTCTTCTTCGCGGAAAAGAATAATATGAAATTCCTTAGCAAATTTTTCGGGAATTTTTAAAACTTTTTCTTTCGAAGGTTGGCTCACGCTTAAATCGGCGTAAGGTAAATTAAGCGACTCAGCAACCGCTTGGCCTAAAATATTCCTGGAAATAATTCCCTGCTGGGATAAAAATTCAATCAAAGACAATTTGCGTTCGCGACTCGAGGTTTCGGCTTGAGCTAAGGCATCGCTTGTTATATATTTCTCGCGCAGGAGAATTTCTTTAAGTTTTGGGATGTCGATTGATGCCATTTTTTATTTAACGCTCATAGATGCCGATTAATTCAGCTTTTTCGACGATATGATTTTTCATCATTTCCTCAAGACCCTCTTTTTTAGGGAGAGCTTCTGTTGGACCTATCACGAAATCTAGAGCGTAGAGTTTAAAAAAATATCGGTGAGGTTTTTTGTCTGGCGGGCAAGGACCTAGGTAACCAACTTTATCGGTGTCATTCCAGCCCTCCTCGGCTGACGGGAAGGATAAATTTTCCTTCACGCCTGTTGGAACGCTTTCTTGTTTAATGTTTTCTGTTTTGGGATCAATATTCCAAACCAGCCAATGAGTAAATGTTTTTCCACCGACGGCATCAGGATCGTCCATAATCAGAGCTAAACTTTTCGCTTCGGGCGGAACGTTTTGAATTTGGAGCTCTGGATTAATATTCCCTCCGTCACAGGTAAATTTGGGCGGAATTTTGGTGTTATTATTAAAAGAAGGACTGCTAATAATCATGGATTGGATTGAGTTTGAATTTTCTGATAGAGGATTTAGAGATTCGTTTTTGGATGAGAAAAGAAATACTTTCGCAAGAATAAAGACAACAATAATTATACCAATAAATACGGCTTTCTTCACCCCTTTATTTTAGCACAAATAATGCCTGCTAAAAAAGCAAAAAGCGCCCGATGGTGAGCGCTCGCATGTGCAAGGTTTAATGAATGGTTGGCGGCAGGGACCCTTACAAAGCCCCTGCCGCGACTTCCTGAGTTGAAGCTAACTTCTCTTAACTTTTTCTTTTGCCTCCTTTCGTTATGGCATAGAACAATCAGTTGCTACGGCTTAGCGTTTTGGCCGTAATATCCATTACCCGTTGAGTCCAATCCAGTTTTCGTCGGTTGTCTTCTTGCGTTTCCCTTCGCATTAGAACGACAACCAAGTGAATCGGATAGGCTGTAATCAGTTTTGCTGACCAACATCCCTGCCCAGAGGCGCGCCATTGACTGACGTCTTCCCCAGGGTCTTGTTTTTTTCCGTTCGCTTGTATTTGGTGTTTGTGATTCTGTCTTGTCTGACCCTTCGGACCCTGCCATGTTACCCCCACGGTTAAAGGCGAGAAATCTGATTTGTTGCCGTAAACATTTTATTTCAAAATTGTTTAGTCGTCAATAGTTTAATTACCGCCAGCTTTTGAAAATTCTCCAAATTCTTTTTTAAAAAAACTAGCGGAAATGTCATCATGAACTTTTGTGACGCCGGGATATCGCCAAGCGGAGATGACTTTTCGCTTTGATCCGGCGTCTTGGATCATTACCCAGAGTTCGTAGGGATGCTTGGGACTGCCGGCGGATTGCATCATCGCCACGGTTTTAGGAGCAATTCCCTCCTCGATTCTTTTGGGTGTATGAAGAACTCTTTTAATCCTTGATTCAGAAAGCTGATAGTAGCGCATTTTGGCGTGGGCGTGATGAGTCCAGTGGAGAGTTTTTAGTTTTTTTAAAATTGGCATTAGCTTAATTATATTCTTTTCAAAACAAAAAACCCGCAGTTAGCTACGGGAAGTAGTGGAAATATTTTTAAGAAATCAATACGCCTTAGCTTTTTCGCGATAACTGCAATATTCGCAATCCGGCGAGGCATCCGGTGATTTTTCTAAATCAATAGTGGCCTTAGCATTTTCGAGCGCTTTCGGAACCCAATTATGGTCGCCGGTGTAGGGTTCGACAAAAAGATTAAACGGCAAAACGGCTTCGCCCATGCCAAATCCGTCGGCTTTGTTTACTTTCGCGAAAACAAAATAGCCAGTGGACGAAACTTTGAATTCGTTTTGAGTTAGGAGCCATTGATAAATTTCCATTTGCCGGCCGTAGGAGTCATAAATTTGGTGGTTGTTGGCGCCGGTGGCTTTGTAATCAACGACGATCAATTCGCCTTTTGAATTTTGCCAAATGTCGTCTACAGCTCCGAAAACCAGAAAGTCAGTTGGTTTGTGATGAAATTGGATGCCGGTGAAATTGTGCCGCCAGGTATTGATTTCGGAATGAGCAAAAGGAACGGCATCGATTTTGAATTTCTCCATTACCGGATGCGGGGTGCCGTTTTCGCGGTGATGATCAAATTCTTGTTTTAAAAGGAAGTCGACGGCGTTGTTAATTGTGAACGGAAAACCTGGCGGACGTTTAACACCGTGTTTTACATCAAGCCAGAAACAGCGGGGGCACTCGAGAAAAAGTTCAATTTTAGAGCGAGAAAGTTTTTGCACTTTGGTTTAGTTAATGCTAACACCTTGATTGACGAAAGTAAAAAAATTGCTATAAGCTTATGGGAGCTATAACAGATTTCAGGGGAGGGAAGAAAAATGCGTTTGTATCTAGTGCTGTATTTTTCGGGAATAGCGCTTTTGGCTACAGGAATGTGGTTTTGGATTTCAAGAGTGGAAGAAACCCAACACGCCGAAAAGATTGTCGCCGTGGTGTTTGGTGCCACCGGACTTAGTCTTATGGCGCTAGCGATTTATCCGTTTGGTTCTCTCTTTTTTCTATTCTCTGGCGTATTCTTGAAACTGACCTTCCGATTTTTCTTCTAGGCGTCGCGTTGCCTCGAAAATGAATCCAGACGAGCTACCTTCGGGTAGCTCTTGTCTTTTTTTGGCAAGGGTATTCCAAGCTATTGAACCATTAAGTGAAGTTGACAAAAAAGTTGGGGCGGTATATAATGTTAACAGTAACTGGGAAGGAGGTGATAGTCGTGTCAGCTGAAGAAGCGGGACGGATTGCGCGGGCACTGCAGATTCGAATGGAGCTCGCGTGCGAGGATGGGAACGATTCCCTCGCCGACTTTTTCGCAGCAAAATCACGGGCATATGAAGTGATCGCCCGCGATCTGGACAAGCGATCTTAAACTTGTCCCTCATGGCTCCATAGGATGGAGCCTTTTTGTTTAAATAGTTTCAATAAAAAAACTTTCTTCTTTTTACTACACTTTTTGACGATCGTTATTTAGTGTAGTGAATTTATTTCTGTTATTCTTGTCGGATGCGCGCCATCGCGCCGTAGAGGCCGCCGAAGTCACCAAGGGTGGCTTTTTTGATTTTGGGAAGGTCGTTTGGAAACGCCCGCATGATTTTTTTGAGGTGAAACTCGACATGGGGAATTTTGATGCCGATTTTTTTCATCATTGAACCGCCCACCACAACCACATCCGGAGACCAGTGGATAATTGTGTTATTGACGCCATAAGCCAAAATCTCGGCCATTTTGTCCCAAAATTTTTTGTCTAAAATTTCGTAAGGTTTTTTGTGATATTTTTTCTCCACTGAACGGCCGCCGATTAAATCTTGAAGATCTTTTTTGTTTTTGTAATCAATATATTGGTTACCAGGTTCAAAACCATTGGCGTAAGTGTCGATCTTGCCGTTAATAATTCTTCCGCCACCGACGCCGGTGGAAACCGTAAGATACGCCACAATTTCGTATCCCCTGCCGGCGCCCGAAACGGCTTCACCTAATCCCACTAAATCAGAATCGTTTTCTAGATAAACTGGCGACTTAGTAATCTTTTGGATTTCTTTTTTCAGTGGTTTTTTAATCCAACTTTTGAGATTTGGAGCACAACCCTTAATTTTGGTTTTTTCGGCGTCAAAATACCCCGGGATGCCTCCGGCGACGACTTTTATTTTTTTACCGCGGCTGACAGATTTTACCAAAGTGGCAAAAGCGCGCATTCCCTCCTTGAAATTTTTAGGGGTTTTTACGATTAGGGGTTCGCTGAATTTTTTTAAATCAGACGAGGATGCCACTCGCATTTTTGAACCACCGATGTCGAATAAGATGTACATTACTGAAATGTTCTAGTTGTTCTAATTGTTCGAGATGTTAGTGAAGTAATTATATCACTCTGATGCTAAAACTTCGATAGTTCTAATTCTAAACAACTTCGGCGTTGTAACATTGTTCACAATAGACGATTTCGGGGCGGTCGGGAGCATAAGTCGTCTCAAATTCATTTGGGCATTGGCCTTCGAGGTAGTGGGAGTGTTTGACGGTGTTTTGATATTTTTTAAAATCACCCTCCTTCGCTGAAGCTTCAGAGGACAGGCACATGCATTTCCTTGTCCAAAGTTTAACCAAGTTACGCAAGGCGCACCTTTCTTCGGTTCTACATCCGGGGCAAATTCTAGGAATAGGTATTTTCATTTTCCGATAAAATTGGAGTTCTTGGGGAACAAGTTTGAATGCCGAGGTGCAGTTGTGTTCGCATTTTTGCTCGTGCTCGCAACCTATGACTTCTTTTAAAATTCCGTCGTCTGTTTCTTCTATGGAAGAAGGGAGTTCCGAAGCATTTTTCGTTATTCGATATTCTCTTACTTCCGGTTCCATCCAGTCATATCCTAAACGTATCGTCTCCTCCTTTTTAATCGGGAAATAGAATTGAGTCATCGCTTCGTTATACGCAAAGGGTGAAAATTCGGGAGGGAAAAATTCACCATATTTATATTCGCTTCTCCTTGAATCAATGTAGGGATTTTCATTCATCTCTTTAATAATTCTTTCTTGAAGCTTTGCATATTCGTCCTTAGTATATTGCTTATTTAAAATGCAGTACTACTTTTTCCTTAAACTTATACACCCGAAGAGATCCTGGCTGACGCGACAGTAGTCACAAAACTGAACTCGGGCACAGTTTTCAAAAGTGTTTGAGGAAAAATAATTATTTGAGTCGAGGTATCCTACGTTGACACCATCATAAATTAAAGATGTCTCCTTATCGCCCACTCCGTAGAGGTCCTGGGAATCTTTGGCGTGGCTCATTTGTACGCCATACTTTACGTCTTCGCAGCTTTCGGAGTTGAAGCAATATTTCGCGTTTTTACATTGAGATAAGTTGTTGCCGGTCGAATTCGTGCACTTGACCATGTTCGCGTATTTATGGAGCGAGTTTTTTCTCAAACGGATGTATTCCGAAAATAATTCTTTTTGAGTTTGATGGTCGTTTTTAATATCATTAATCTTTTTTCGATACTCTTCTTGCGAAAGTTGCTCGTTTCGGAAGACGAACTTTTTATTGTGCAAGTTACTACTCATGAAGCAGTCCGAACAGTTTCGACAATCAAATAAAAAAGAGCTGCCTAGGCAATTTTTACAATCGGATATAAACTTGCAGCTCACACAATATTCCGAGTCCAGGGCTTGGTAAATACTTTCGCAGTTTAAAATAACCATGGAATCGAACGTGTCTCTGCAACTCCATGCTCCTTTGGAGTAGGCAACGTTGTCGGAGTTTAGTGTGGATGGTGAAAGATATACATTTTTCGAAAACCAGGTATAGCCGGAATAAGGCGAATTTTCATTTTGATAGGCTTCAAGATTGGGTCTCGGCGTGGCATCTGAAAGACTCTTCCATTGGCTGAAAAAAGTTCTGCTGGGATCATAATCTCTACCGTATTGAAGCGGATCCCATTTGTCTGACCACCAACATTCATTGCAATATACCGGGAATTTAACCTTGTCCGAATAGTGAGAAAGAACTTCTTTGCCACAAAGAGCGCACTTGCATTTGTGCAAATTGAATTCATTCCGGAAAAGCATCCGTCTCTTCATTCGGCATTCCGGGCACCAAGTTGGAGGCGGGACTTGGATTTTTTCGTAGAAATTAAAATCGTCGGGCTCGATGACGAAGTTTTGTTTGCAATTTTGGCAATTTCTGGTTTCGGTGTTCATTTCGACATTCTAACATTACACCACTCTAACATTTTAACAATTATCTAATCAGTTTTTTGAATTCCTCAACCATCGGGACTTGCTCGGGGTCGTTGCCGTAATACCGTGCGAGATAAAGGCTTGCCCAGTCGGCGAGAAGAAGCGAATTAAAGACTTTTTCCCAAATGTTTTTACCCGAAAGCGGAACGGAAGTTAAGTTTAATCCTTTCGCGCCTAAGATTTTTTTGGTGACAGAGAATCGTTTTTTAATGCGAGGATGATCGGATGAATCTTCAAGAAAAATTAAATGCAGGTTTGAACTTAAGCTGGCGGTGGTTTTGGTGGCGTCGTAACCAGTCATTTCGTTATGGTTCATTTCCGGCAGGAAATTCCAGAAAGCGGGAATTTTCCCGTTCTCGTTGAATTTAATTTTCCAGACTTGCGCGATGGCGGAATTTTTTTCGGAGGCGTAAATGACGGGAAGCTGATCCCAGAGATTTTCCGAAAGCGCTTTTCCCTTTTTCTGCCAAGCGATAGGTTTTAGGGTTTTTGAAAGCGACGCGAGTTCTTTCTCGTTTTTAAGCCCAATGAGTTTTGAAAACGCGGCTACGAAAAAACCGGTCGACATTCGAGGCTGGATTTTAGTGTCGGGAATCTGAATATAGGGAACTTTATATTTTTTGGCGAGAGCTAGAAGTTTACCGCCCATAGTGACGGCGGTTAAATTCAGTTTTTGTTTTATAGCTTTCTCAAATGAACTTAGCGTTTCTTCGGTGGTGCCGGAGTAACTGCTCGTAATAACGAGCGTTTGACGTTGGATGTTAGACGTTAGATGCGGGAGGTCGTAGGAGCGGTGGTTGGTGATATTTAGTTCTGGATGAGCGGTTTTTAAGATTTCGGCGGGGAAGGCCGAACCGCCCATACCGACGACAATGATGTTCTCGGCTGGTTTAAGCTTTTCGGCGCTTTGGACTTTCAGCCGAAACTCGAACTGTTTGGCGAAATTCAGTATCGTTTTTTCCATTTGTTAATACTAACACACCCTATTTTGGCTAACAAAATCGAAACTTTTTATTTT
>JBBUBW010000013.1:0-2902 GCA_038058095.1 Patescibacteria group bacterium
ACGAGGTGTTCGTCCGAGGGATGGTGCCTGGTGCAGTTCAAACTTGAATGTACGGCTCCTAACTCAATAGCTTAAGCTTCGATTTCTAAAATAAGTGGCAGGTGATCGGAAACTTCTATATCGGGGACTGAAAAGTTTTTAACTTTGATGTTTGGACTTACGAAACAATAATCGGAGAAATATTCCTTGTTAGGATATTTGTCTAAAGAAAGGCGGTTGCGGGTGGTGGTGATGCCAAATTCTTTGATTAAATCACGGTAACCTCTTTCTTCGAACATTCGGATGCTTTCGGCTTCCGGTAGGATGTTAAAATCTCCACCAATGATTTTTAGCCCAGTTTTGTCTTGAAGCGATTTTATAAGCGCCTCTGATTGCTCAAGCCGAGTGGAACTATCCATTTTATTATCTTCAAGCGGATGGGTTTGTCCGTGGAAATTGCAGATAAAAAAATCTTGCTCTTTAAAACGGACGTGTATGGTAAGGCCAAGCCCCGTTTCGTTTTCATCTTCGAGCAATGTTTCGGAGCGCAGAATTGGCAAGATCCCCTTCACATAGGTCGCTTGGGCGAAAAAGTTGTCGCCAAAGGCCATTGGTTTAGTTGTCGCCACGACTTTAAAACCGGGCAGACAATCTCGCAGCAAGGGCTTGGTTTCGTCATACGCTTCCTGAAGACAAAAAATATCAGTATCGCGGGATTGATATTTCAAAAATCGTACTAGGTTATCACGAACTTTTCCTTGCCAGACATTTAGAAATATGATTTTCATAACGACGATTGAAGAACTAAACTTTAAAGATGCCGCCCAATTGAGTGATGGTTTCTTTGATTCCTTTTTCCAAGTTGCCCGATAGAACAAATCCTAGAGATTTAAACTTCGTATCTTCTACATCATAAGAAAGCTGATTCATAATGGCGGAATTAACATAAGAAATTTGGAGATTGGGAAGGAATTTTTTTATGTTCTCAACGATGTTTTTTACGGTAAAGTTGCTGGTGAGGATGTTATAGACTTCGCCGTCAAAAATGTTTTTTTCTAAAATCAAGTTTACAGCTTTCACGCAATCTGCGAGATCAAGGTAGGGGCGTTTTTGTTCCCAGGCCGTTTTCCATACCGTAAGGGGTATTCCATTTATCGCCTGCCAGGTGAACTTGTTGACCGCGGTATGAAAACGCATTCCGATGGAATAACCAAAAATAGTGCCGAAGCGGCAAATCACAAATTTTAATCCTTTGGATTTTAGACTTTTTAAATACTCTTCGGCTTTTAACTTGGATTCGGCGTAAGGGCTTTGAGGTTTCAACTCCTCACAGTTTTCATCAACGAGATTGGCTTGCGAACCGTAGACGCTAGTGGTCGAAGGAAAGAGTAAGGGTGTGCCGGTGGAGAGACAGGCATCGGCCAGACGCTGGGTTCCTCCAAGGTTCACTTCAAATGTTTCCTCTTTTTTATCCACTGAAGAAGGAGCGTCAGTGATGGCGGCTAGATGAATGACTGCGCCAACATCTTTCAAATATTTCGAAAAATCGGCAGTGCGAATATCGTCTTCATGAAATTCGTATTGAATTACAGTTGGAAGATTGAAAAGCGACGAATATCGCTGGGTTAAGAGATTATCGACGATGACTACTTTACTGACCAGCTCGGGAGAAAATTCCCGAATGAGCCTAGAGCCGATATGGCCGAGTGCGCCGGTGACTAAAATAGTTTTTTTCTTTTGATTCCCCATGAATTTATAAAACAAATTTTAGAAAATCTTCGTGTTTTCTTATGTAATCGCTCTCTTTGTAATAGCCACTAGCTAACACTAAAATCACACAACCCTTCGAGAAATGGCCCATGGAATGCCAAAGTTTGGGGCCTAAAATTATTCCGATCTCCGGATTTTTCATTAATATTTTTTGCTTGTTTTTACCGTCATCTAAATTCAAGATAAACGATCCACTTAAACAAAAAATTGCCTGTTTTAATTTTTTATGAGCATGGTTGCCACGATTAGATAAGGAATCTTTCAAATTATTTATGAAGTAGATCCTTCGAATCGAAAACGGGATATGCCGTGCGGCTTCGCCAACAAAAAGATGTCCACGACACGGATGCTTTTTCGCAGTCAGCTTAACTATCCCCGAATTTTTAACTTTGATTTTCATTAATTTTTTTGTTCCAATCAAAATTTATTTCTGGAGAATCAAACGGAATGGCGCGAATGGTAACGTTGTTTGGATTATAGGTCTCGCTTGCATGGTAGATAATACCCATCGGTTTTGATCCTAATGGTTTATAGCCATGAGCTACGCCGCCCGGAATAGCAATGACCATCATATTGTCTTCGCCCATATAGACAACATCGGTTTTACCTTTGGTCGGAGAATTTGGCCTCATATCGTGGAGCACAACTTGGGCCTTGCCTTTCACAATACACCAAACTTCCCAATAATCATGAATGTGAAAACCTTTAATAACACCTGGCTTTGTTTCGGAGTAACTGGTTTGTAGAATTTCATGGAAGGTTTCCTCGCCAAATTTGACCAGCTCAGCGAAAAAACCTCGCTCATCACCATGAATGTCTACTTTTTTTATGCCGACGTCTTTAATCATAAGAGGTAGTGGTTATTCCTTTTTTGTTACGAGATATGATATATTTATTTAGTTTAAGATTTAGTCATGATAATTGATGTTCCAGCCAAAAAGGTAGTTAATTCAGCAATCCCTATTTAGAATATCTTCGACTTTCAATTTCGTCAATACACTTAAACCTTACAAAAAAAGAAGGGCGACGTGTCGTGTCGCCCCAAATGATTCAGTTACGAAACTAACCTAAAGTACTTCTGCGAGCAACTGGGCAATAGCCGCCCGAGTAATGGCGCATGGACTACGCTTGACTGCGTCTTGCCACCTGAAAA